>VGMA01000010.1 GCA_016866575.1 Chlamydiota bacterium | reverse complement strand
TATTTATAAAAATGATAGCGCATTGATACTTGATATACGCAAGTTAAAGCTTTTACTCAAAAATCGAAGAAGAAAAGGGGCTAAGACAATATAGATCCCGACAAAAAGAAGAAAAGAAATTCCTACATAATATCTAGAGATTAAAGGTGGGCGATAAGATTTTAGCGGGAGTCGAAAAAAACCTCGACTCCAGGCCATCCAAGAAATAACAAGTGAAAGCGCTCCAAAAGATAATGCAAGCAAAAGAAGCTGTAATATGGAGTATTGAGCACTTTCGACCATGACTACCTAGTTTTTGCAAGTAAAATGTAGTCCTCTATCTGGGAGGAAATTTTTCTAATCAATCCTGCATGAGCTAAACCTATTGGAGAAATGAAATAAGCTGTTTTGCCCCATGAAGTCTTTTCATAATCTACACTGGAAAGCTGCCAGGGTATTGTGTAATTTTCAGTGAATAGCTCTTGTAAAATAGTTCTTGGTTGATCGTGTCTTACATCAAGTACTTTGACTTTAACGCTCATATTCAATTGATATGAGGGGTTGTTTTTTACGTTAAAAAGACTTTCTGTAGCTTTAGCGGTCATGCGGTGCTCAGAGAGTTCAACAAAAACAACAAACTCGGCAGAGTGGTCAATCTCTTTTACAAAGCTATCAGTGTCGATAAAAGGATTGAGATTTTTTTTAGCTGTAATAGCCTTTTGCTCGTTTAGCAAAAACAAATTGCTGTGGCGAAGAAATCGTTTTTCTATTCCATCAGTGAATTCCTCGGATAAAGACCAAGGAAGAGTTGAGTCAGAAGAATCAATAACAGGGATAAAAGCTACTTTAGGTTTTGCTCTACCATCAGCGTGATACGTTGATAGTTCTACAGATTGCTGGGGTCCGCAGCCTACAGTGCATACAGAAATTGCTAATAGAAAGAAGATTTTTTTCATGATTTTTTCTCTTTTTCCCTACCATATCATATGTCTTGTATCATGACAAGACTAGTGTATGGAGCTAAAACAACAGGACTTTTTATCTTAGCAGCTTCACTTGATAAATAAAGAGATTCATCAATTTTATTACCTGTATAGACAAGAACTTTCCATACATATCCATCTTTGCAAGTAGGCAATTTCAATGTTACAGGGAAATTATTTGCGTTAAAGGTATAAAAAAGATGGTTAAAAATATCAAAAGCAACAAAGCGTTCACTTCCAGCTTTACCGTAGAGTATGGACTCATTATAGATATGAAGATCGTGATCTTCTATATGTTCTTTAGTAGAAATAAAGCTTAGCTCCTTTCTAAGTGAAATGAGCTTTTTGACAAAATTTAATAGTTGGCTTTTTTGCTTTACATCATCCCAATCGAACCAATTCCAATTTCGATCTTGGCAGTAGGCATTATTATTGCCAAAATGTGTAGTTCCTATTTCATCACCCATCAATAGCATAGGTGTACCTTGTGACAAAAGCAAAGCGACGAGGTGATTGCAAAATTGTTTTTCTCTTAGACGCAACACTAATTCATCATCACTTGGCCCTTCTACACCACAATTCCAAGAGTTGTTCCAGTCACAGCCATCTCTGCTTTGCTCTCCATTTTCTTTGTTGTGTTTTGTATTGTAAGACAAAAGGTCCATCAAAGTGAAGCCGTCGTGACATGTAATAAAATTGATGCTTTGGAAGGGAGATTTTTTTCCGTAGTAGGTGCTTTTTGATCCAATTAATGCTTGAATAAAGGCTTCTTTTTTCCCCGCATCACCTTTAACGAATTGCCTTACGGTATCTCTATATTGTCCGTTCCATTCAGCAAAAATTTTCGAGGGAAACGAACCTACTTGATAAAAGCCAGCCGCATCCCAAGGCTCTGCAATCAATTTGCATTTAGAAAGGATCGGATCTAAAGAGATGGCTTCTAAAATAGGGGGGTCAAGAAGGATCTGATTTTGCTCTGTTCTGCAAAAAATCGAAGCAAGGTCAAATCGAAAGCCATCAATTTGTATATTTTCAGCAAAGTAGCGAAGCGAGTCTAGTATCAAAGACATGCATTGAGGATTGTTGCAATTAAGAGTGTTGCCACAGCCAGTATAGTTTGTGTGCTCTTTGTTTTGATCGAGAAGATAATAATGAGATGGAGCAAGATGGATAAGAGGTGAAAGGCTTGATGTATGATTGTAAACGACATCAAGGATCACTTCGATCCCATTTTTGTGGCATTCTTTTACTAAATTCTTGAGCGCCTTAATAGGGCAATGATCTTTTCTAGCATAAGAACGTTTAGGTTCGAAAAAGCTAAGCGAATTATAACCCCAATAATTATAAAGAAGATACCCTGAAGGGGAAAAGGGGAAAGGGGTTTGAGTTTCATCAAAGGCATGAATCGGCAAGAGCTCGATCGCATTGATTCCCAACTGCTTTAAATAAGGAATCTTATCGATGATTGCTTCATACGTTCCGTCGTTGCTTTTAGCATTAAATCCTCGAACATGCATCTCATATATAATAAGTGAAGAAAAATCATGCGAAGGTTTTTTGACATTTTCCCAGTCAAACTCTTCTTCGTAAGAAGGATAAGATTTTATATGAAAAGAGTGCTCTCCCCAAATATTAGAGGTAGTGAGTTTTTTTGCATAAGGATCAAACACCTCAACATTCTCTATGCCAAATGTATAAGTGAAATTCGCATCTAGATCAGACAGTGCTACATGGTAGACATCTTCTGTTTTATTCATCAGAATACTACAAAGAGGTGATTGTGCGTGTTTTTCATCATAAATGTTTAACTGTAAGCGTGTCTTGCTGTCGGAAAATACAGCAAAATTGTGCTTTTCACCATCAAAATGATGACCTAGCGGAGAAGGATTGCCGAAAAGTATTTTCATATATCCTTCTTATAGCGAGAGAAGAGATTTTAGTTGAAATATTTTTGTAGGAATGGATGAGTTAGATTTAAGAAAGGATTCAGAAAAGAAGCTTGAAGATAGCAGAAACTCTTTGATTGATTTTCAAAATGGTTTTCTGATATTTTCTTGGGAAAAAATTAAGCCTTAAGGAGGACTATTCGATGGCTTTGGAAACTGCCAAGGAAAATCTAAGGGAATTTGGAAAGGAACTAAACCTCGCAGATCTAGCCTTTGACGACAATCACACATGCATATTGGGTATAGATAATACTTTTTCACTGCATTTGACCTACGAACCGAATTCAGATCGTCTTTATCTTTATTCACCAATTCTTGATGGCCTCCCTGCAGACCCTAAAGTTCGTTTAGAGCTTTATGAGTCTTTGCTTGAAGGTTCTATGTTAGGTGGACAGATGGCAGGCGGTGGTATCGGAGTCGCTACAAAGGAAGAGCTCATTCTTATGCACTGCGTTTTAGAGATGGGTGTTGCAGATGGTTCTGCTTTAAGACGTTTTGCTCCGCTATTTGTTGAAGCAGTAGAAAAGTGGAGAGCTGTAGCTCAAAAGATCGTTGAAAGACGCTTTGATAAAGAGCGCGATCAACCAAGACTTCCACGCCCAGGCACTCAACAGCCTCCAAAACCGACTGGAAAGCCGGGAGAAGCAGGCGGATATATCAAAATCTAATCGATTTTGATGATCTTTTTATGATTCAAAAAGACGCTGTTAAAGCGTCTTTTTTTTTATACGTTAGCGAGCTTTCTTTGGATATCGTTTAGATAATAAAAGAGGTCTTTGTCTTGCGTTTCAATGCTCTTGGTGATCTGCTTGATGCTCGACATGACAGTAGAGTGATCTCTAGAAAAGACATTTCCTATTTTGATGTAGGGCATTTTTAGTTCTTTTCTTAAAAGATACATCGAAATCTGCCGAGGCAATACGATTTCTCTACTCTGAGATTTACTCAATATATCTTCTGTCTTAATCCCAAAACTATCAGCTACAAGAGAGAGAACCTTTTCAGGTGAAAGGGAAACTTCCTCATTTTTTTGAACCAATTTGGCTAATACAGGAAGAACCGCTTCAGAAGAAAGAAGAGTGCCTCTTTTTGGAGCAAATCTTCTGATAAGTTCATCTATTGCTTCTGACAAAGTTGCGGGGGTTGTAAAAGATGAAATCATAAAATCTATCGCTTCTTTCTTAAGATAAAGTTCATAAAAGCTAAGTCTTAGCTCAAGAAGCTTTAAAAGATCTGAGGCTTCTAAAAGCCTATCTATTGGCAAAGTAATTCCCCATTCAAAGCGGCTTACAAGTCTTTCTTCAATATCTTCAAGCTGCCTTGGATTCATCGGAGAAGAGAGAATGATTTGCTTTCCTGCAGTGTGGAGGGTGTTAAAAGTGTGAAATAGCTCTTCTTGTGTTGCGTTTTTTCTTGAAAAATGGTGCACATCATCGATGATTAAAACATCAATATGACGGTATGCTGAACGGAATTTTTGCATTTGTCCGCTACGAATAGCTTTAACGACGTGCTCAGTGAAAGTGTCAGCTGATATATAAAAAACTTTTAAACCTCTGATTGTAAGCAAGGTTGCTGCTGACATGAGTAGGTGGGTTTTTCCTGAACCAGAAGGACCATAAAGATAAATCGGATTGTAGCTCTCTTTAGGGGTTTCTTCACACTGGCCGGTTATAGGATTAAAACCAGTCAGTTTGCACAAGACATGGAAAGGGATATGATTTTTTGAGCCCGCTACATACTGCTCATATGTGCAGTGTAAATGGAGAGGATCGGAGGTGTATTGAAAAGTGGATTCTGTAGGGGGAGGTTCTACTTGGGTAGTTTTTTCAAGCTCTCCTCGGACCTTAAGGTGGATCTTGATTTCATGGCCGTTATTGTTATATAAGCGTTTTTTAGCGCTAGGTAGAAGGTGTTCTTCTACCCAGCTTGCGTGAAATGCATCGCTTGCTTCGAGATAGAGGTTGCACGCATCAAACTTTAACACGTTTAATGTGCGCACCCACTCGTCTATTGCCTTCTTCCCAAAAGTTTTTTCAAGACTAAGGACGTACTCTTCCCATGCCTGCACGCTGCCACCTATAGGTCATATACCACTGTTGTAAAATACCGAAGAGTGTAGAAAAAAGCCAATAAATGTTTAGCCCTGAAGGGAAATGGTAGAACATAACAGTAAATACTATTGTCATAACATTGCCCATGCTTTGCTGCTGTTTTTGCTGTTCTGTCACTGGCCCTTTATTTGCTTGAGACATTTGGTTGAACTTTTGCTGAATGAACATAGAAAGTCCAAGTAAAAAAGGAAGTAAGTGAAAATCAGTTCCGAAGAAAATGATCGGATAGTTCCATGAGAACAAAACATCAGGAGCAGAAAGATTTGTAATCCACCCTGGAATAAAACTTGCGCCTCTTAGAGGAAAAGCTGATTTCAACAAATCAAACATTCCAATCAAGAAAGGCATCTGTATAAGGATAGGGAAGCACCCAGAAAACGGATTGACCTTCTCATCCTTGTAAAGCTGCATGATCTCTAATTGCGCTTTCTTAGGATCTTTTTTGTGTTTATTTTGAATCAAAGTGACCTTTGGAGAGATCATTTGCATTCTGTACATCGATTTAAAAGACCACGCATTGAGAGGATACAGCATGATTCTTAACACAAGTGTCAAAAGAATGATCGCAATACCCCAAGAACTTGTAATCTTATAAAAGAATTGAATCAATACGAAAAGAAACTTTGCAAATGGCTCTGAGATAAAAGAAAACCAGCCGTGGTAGGTGATCGCAGAAGAAAATTGAGGATTTCCTCCAAGGCTTGTTGAGCTAAGAGCTGTATCAACTTGTTTTAATAATACATCGTCATAAGGCCCTGCATAAAAGCGCAAATTCATCCCTTTTGAGCCTTTTTTGTAAGGCAAAAGCATTTCATAGCCAGGGTAGTTCTTTGCAGGATATTGGTCATATTTGGCATCGATCAAACTAAGGCGAGTCGGTATGTCAGCACCCGGAACTTGGATTGCCTGAAAACCTGCCATTTTGTCTTGGATAGGATCAATGATTGTTCCAAAAAAACCATTTGATGCTGATATCCAAAGAGGAATTGAAGATCCGTATGTGACAGAATCTTTAGGAAGGCTGATTTTCTCTGTTTTAAGTTTTTGCCCTTGAGAAAAGAGGTATTGAAGTAAAGGAGAGTAACTTCCTGAGATCAATTCCACTTCTGTAATACCTGATGTCACCCAAAGATTTGAGCTGTCTCCTTCCACTTTGATTTCGAGATTCACAGTATAAGGAGCATTTTCTTGAGGAAAAGAAAAAATCTTTGTGATTTTTCTTTGTGAAGAGACAGACTCAAATTCAATAGAATTTTTGGTCATCTTCTTCATCTGAAAAATCATCTCACTTCCATTTTTGTCTTCAGAAATCACGTTTAACGCATAATGCTTTGCAGGTACGATGGAAGTAGTAGATCCATTTTCAGAACGAAGATTTCTTCTCAATAATGGCATATAGCCACCCTTGGTCGGCTCTTTTTTGATCACTTTTCCATTTTCATCGACAACAAAGTAGGGATAGTTAGGGAATAAAGCGTTTTCAGGGTGATCTTGTAAAATATCTTTGTCAAAGCCGATAGGTTTTACGATGCTATCAGGATTTTCTTCTGAATTGAGAACTAAGTTGATTTCAGCAAGAGCTGCGCCTCTTGTAGAGAAAACAAGCTGCTGATAGCCATTTTCAAGCACATAATAGGATTCAGAATTTTTTTGCGCTTGAGCCGGCAAAGAAGTTGATACGACAGAGGAGGAAGCTTCTGCCACAATTTCCTTCACAGGCATTTGCTGAGGTGTAGGGCTGAAAATATAATTGTGAATGAAAAATAGCGTGATAGTTAGCGTAAATACAAAAGCTAGAGATCTTCTATCCATGGGTACCTGTTGTAATAATTCCAATCATGGTACAAAAAAGGCGCATCTACAGTAAAGCTATTTTTCCGTTGATGCGCATCTATGAAATAGAAGAATCAAAAATATCGATTTTTTGCCAAAAATTAGTGTTTATTTTTCGGCTTCTGGCCTTTCAAAATGGGTAAGAAATGTGCGAAAACGCTCTGTGGAGCGAAGCCCTTCTAACCATAAATCTTCTAATACATCATCTAAAGGAGGCATTCCATCGAACATAGCCGCTTTTTTAAGAAAGAAAAACGATTTTTCAAATTGATTTTGTAAAGAAAATAGGCAAGCTAGGTGATAGTAAGCTGGCGCGTTGCCTAATTTTGCTGATTGCATGAGTTTGAATTCAGCTTCTTCATATACAACCCTTTTTTCTTCTTCATCTTCTGCAAATTCGGCAAGATTCATTAGCGCAAGACCCCATTCAAGGAAAATATTTTCATTTTCCTCGTCATGCTGATAGCCTAATTTGTAGTGCTGAATAGCTCTAAAAAATGGCTCTTGCATCTGCGTCATTTCTCCTAAGTGCGTATAAATCACACCAATACGGAAATGGATATCTGGATAATCTGGCTCTACTAAAAGAATTTTAGAAAGAATTTCTATGGATTTTTCATAGTACGATTCTTCACCTATCAGATCGCCCATTAAATCTAAGGCAAGAGCATATTGATAAAGAAAGTTCGTCTCAACAGACATAGGATTATTTTGAAGAGAGAAGGCTTGTTCAAAATGGACAATAGCTATTTCCAAAGTCTTTTGATCTTGTCTTTGCGCTCCTATTTTGGCAACAGCGCATGCATACTCAAAGTAATAAGAATCTTTAGCATGCAAATGGATTGCTTTAGCAAAGAACCTTGCGGCTCTTTCGTAGCATTCCATATCTGATTCAAGCTCTGCCGCTACGCTGTAAGTATGGCCTAAGTGGTACCAAAGATCGTGGCAAGTACGATCGATGGAAACACCTTCTTGGAATTTTTCAATAGCTTGATAGTAGTAATCGAGATCGTTGTAATATTTTCCAAGAGCAAAAAGGGTAATGCCTGAGGCTTTGCAAAGCTTTGGAGTAGAACCAAATTTTTCTGTTGCTTCAAGAGCTTTATTGCTTGCTTCATAGATCAAATCAAGCTGCTCGAGCTCTAAACCTAAATAAGCAAGACTTTCAATCCACACAATAGTGGCTGAAATATTTTTTCTACTACAGAGAAGAGCTCTTTGACACTTTTCGATAGAAGAACGAAGCCTTTTAATATCGTGTAAACGCTGTCCTGAATTTTTAAGAAATAGCGCCCAAGCTGCCCAAATATCGCTATTTTGGCTCTGTAATTTGACACTGTTCATAAAACATTCATTTGCCTGGCAAAAATGATCTTCATCGTGAGTGAGCTCATAAAGATAAGAAAGAGCCTTGGCAAGTTCAGTCCAAAGAGGAGCAAAAGATTCATTTTGTCTTAAACCTTCTTTGAAAAACGAAATCGATTGGAGCAGCAGTCTAGAGTCGTTGAGTTGAAGACCTAAAGTAAAACAGGTGCTGCCGTAATCAAGCCAAAGTTCGCTGCTGATTGCTTCAGTTGTCGTTGTAGCGATTTTGAAGTGATGTAAAGCTTCTTGTAAATCAGAGACTTCACCACTTTTTTCGGCAAGTTTTCTAAAGACTTGAGCTAATTGATAATTAAGGAGAGAGTTAGAGCTCAAATTGCTTGCTGTTTCTAATTTTTTCTTTGCTTCTTCGTAAAAGTGGGTTTCAGAAAACAGATTGCCAAGTGTAAATAAGGTGTTTCCCCAAGCTTGCCATGCGAGGAAGAATTCAGGTTGAAGCGAAGTAGCCAGCTTAAATTTTTTATTAGCAAGTAGAAGGTATTTTTTCTTTTTATGTTCACGGCCATAATTCGTTAAGCAAAGACCTTGTTCATAAAATAATTGAGGATTGTTTTGGTCCAGATTCGCAGCTAGATCAAAATATTTTAATCCTTTGGTATCTCCTTGCAGCAAGGAGTCTTCCCCTTGCTTTTGCAAAAAAGCGGAGTGATTAAAATTTTCACTATCAAATAGAAGAGGGTCGAAAGAAAAGTCTATAGGATCAACTTTCTTTCTAAGAGTAGAAGACTTTTTTGCTCGCATACTACCTATTTTTGCCTCAATGAAAGTACCAGAGTATAGAGGAGTCGGCCCTTTTTTACAATGGTATGAAGAGGGGGGAGGGGGTATTTTTTTTCCCTGATTTTTCAAGAGAAAATGGTAAAAGAAGACTTTACAAAACCATTTTTTTACGTAAAATTTATTTAACAAATACCTAAAGGGACAAGAATATGGTATACGAAAGGACCGTTCGCTTGAAAGATACAGATGCTACGGGGTTTCTCTATTTTACAGCGCAGCAAGACTTTGTCGTTGAAGCAATTGAGGAAGCCTTTTCTATCCAAGAGCTTTTGCAAAAAGAGTACGCTCTACCTATAGTAATGGTAAAAAGCATCTACAAAAAGCCCTTAAGAGTAAATGATACGATCTTTGTGCACCTCAAAGTTGAGCAGACGAAAGAAAAAAGTCTTACGTGGAAAGGTGTCATCAAAGATGAAAAGCATGAGTATGTCGGAGAAGTAGATATCACTCAGGTTTGTATAGATCGTCAAACAAGGCTTACCATTCCCTTGCCAGAAGAAGTTATGGAAAAGATCAATTCTTTTGGTATTTTGTAAGAAGGAAGCCTTTGACGTAAAAACTCTTTTAAACTGTGAGGGCATAGTTCATCTTGAGCTGCATAATAGGCAATACACTTTCTTCCGAGCTCTTGATCTTCGATCCCTTTTACAAGAGCTGCGAAAATCGATGGGTGCTCAAGAAAGGCTTTTTCAATTTCTTCCGGGTAGATATTTTCACCTCCGCTGATAAACATGCGATCTTTCCTACCCAAAACTTCTAAACCTTTTTCTGTATACCTACCAATATCTTTGGTGTAAAACCAATCCTCTTGCTCTCTTTTTTCTCCGAGATAGCCACAAAATAGGGTTTTGCCTTTGACCAGTATTTCTCCACTTGCATCAATTTTTAATTCTCTTCCTTTTAGAGGGTGACCTAAAAGAAGTTGGCGGTCATCGATGGAAAAATGGTGCACAGTTACTTGTGAAGCAGTTTCAGTCATCCCGTAAGTAGTAAATAGTTCTACACCGTGTTCAGAGGCCTTTTGGCAAAGTGCTAGCGGAATAGGACCTCCTCCAAGAAGTACTTTTGTTCCTGGTTTAGGTAAATTGCGCACTAGTTGTGTTGACACTAACGATAGATGCGTTGCTAAGTTGGTATCATAGCTAAGTAAAGCATTACTAACGTATGCCCGAAGAAGTACCATGACACCTGCAATATGATGAAAAGGTAAGTTCAAACCATAGCAGTCAGAGCTTTTAAGATTAAAATCATCATGACCGTTTAAGGCACTAAAAAACAGAGCCTGTTTTGAGAGTTGAACAATTTTTGGTTCATGAGTTGTGCCTGAGGTCAAAAAAAGAAGGCTCGCTTTCTCTAAATTAAAATTAAGAAGCCTTTTTTCGATTTCGATCTTCTTTTGAGCAGGAAACGTTTTTGGTAAAAGACATAACGGAAGATCTTTTTTTAGTGATGATAAAATTTTTACAATCGTCTCTACACTATCATCAACTTGAAGAATCGTTTCTTTAAAAGAACAAGTTTCGATTTTTTTTTGAAAATCTCTTCCATTTAAGTCAATGAAGGTTGACATGACTGTAGACAGCTCCTATCGATAGGCATCTTGTTGTATAAATCACAATCGATATGAATTTCATCATCTCGATAGACAAAAGGGCTATGGATCAAATGTTTTTTGAATATTTTGGATGTATCTATTCCTAGAGGAGATTGAATATCAAGAAGCTTTGAAAGGCGTATGATGTGCATCAGCCCCACTTCACTTTCAAAGGCACTAGAAAGACGGATGGGGATTTTTTTGCTTTTGATTGCTTGTATAACTGCTATATTTCCTGTTAATGAGGGCTTAATCACAATAGCTGAAACACCTTTAGGGATAAACGTAGTTGAAAATAGTTCATCGACGTGAAAGGCAAATCCTGTGGCTTCATAGAGCTCTTCAATGTCTTCTAAAACATTAGTAGGATCTTCTAGTCCATCGAAATCTTCTTTGCCAAACTCCTTTCTTAATTTGAGGATAGCTTCTTTAGACCAGCTTTTATTGAAATCGAGAATAAGCCTTTTGCCTTGTTTTAGATATTGATTACAAACAGTTACAGTATCTTCAAAACTGAGGTGTGAAACTTTGATCTTTACTTGTTTAGCGGAAGTTTCTTCCCATTTGCCAAAACTCAGTGCTGTGTAGTTGCAAACTAGGGGATACTCGATAGGAGCTTTTAAGGAAAGAAGAGCAGACTCCATTCCAAAAGCAACAGAAGCCGGCAAAGCAAAGGGGCTAAATTGTCCCTGGATAAACTGCTCTTGAAGTTTAAAAAGGGCAAAGAGCGCTTCTTGTCTTGTTTCTATAGAGCGTCCTGGCAAAGGAGATACTTCTCCGTAACTAGTGGCTCCTTGATCATTTTTAAGTTCTATAAGAAATCCATTACGAACTTCTTCATTAAATAAAGGAAGACTAAAGGCATAAATTTTGAAAGAGCGGATTTTCATAAAGACCAACCTAGGCAAAAAAGAAGAGTATAGATCGATAAAAGAGCAGCTGTTTTTGGCAAATCAGGGGACAAGATTACCTTAGCAATAGGAAAAACGATCATTACAGCAATAAGAGTGTAGGTATGCAAAGGAGCCATACATGTAACAATAATAGGAACGATAGGGGTCATGAAAAGTAATGCATAGTATTCAAAAAGAGCTGCTTTTTTTCCAAAACGTGCTGCTATTGTCATTTTGCCGTTTTTTTTATCCTCTTCCTGATCTCGAAAATTAGCTATTGCTAAAATTGCTGTTGATAGCAGTCCTGGCGCTATTCCAGCAATGAAGGGCAATAAAGAAAATAAGCCAGTTTGCAAATAATAGGTAAGCCAAACACCCACAGGTCCAAAAAATAGAAAAACAATAGGATCGGCAGCCCCTATGTAGGCTAAAGCAAATCGCCCTTTGGTATATCCTACCCCTAAAACCGGGGCAAGCAGGGAAAAAAGAAAAATGACCATTCCTCCCACATAGCTTAAGTACATAGAGAAGATAAAGGCTAAGGCAAATACATTGATCGAAGCTTGTTTCATTTGCTTCATGGAAATCATTCCAAGATGAAGCCCTCTTTTAGGTCCTATTCGTGTGTCGCTATCTACCCCTTTTTTGACATCGTAATAATCGTTAGTAAAATTTGTGCCGATTTGGATCAAAAGGGCTGTCAAGAGAGTAATACAAAAAGTAAGGTAGGAAAATGAAGGGTGATGAAAGGATAAAAAAGCTCCTATCAAAACAGGACAAATAGAGACCAAAAGTGTTTTAGGACGCATGGTGATCCACCAGATCTGATTGCGTAGAACTCTTGTTTTTTGCATACTCAGCTCCTATGAATCTCGATAACTCCAGCTATAATACATGTTTTCTAAAAAAGAAGCACTTGAGAGTCTTTAATAAAATTTCTCATCTAGTCCGTTTTATATGTAAAACCATCATAGCGCTTTTTTTTGTTTTCGCTCTCTATTTTTTTGTTCTTACTTGCTACGAATTTGTAGTTTTCTATAAGGCCAAAGATTTGAAAATAGAGTTAAAGCCTGTATCTTTACTTCGAACACACGCCACTTGCATTGTCTATCCTTTAACGCAAAAAGATGGTACAAAAATCATCGTAAAGCAGTTTGTCAAAGGGAAGGCTTCATGGAAAAAAAGGGTCAAAACCATCTGGAAGCTTGTGCATGAATATCGCATTCTTCACTCAATACAAGAGCTCAATATCGCTCCTAAAGTAATAGGCAGGGTCGGATTTGATGCCTTTTGTATGGAGTACGTTCCTGAAATTGCCAAAGCAGATTTGAGCCGCGAAGAAGTGTTACTCATCAAAAATACACTCTTAAAGCATATCGCAACTTTGCATAAAAAAGGGATTTACCATCGAGACATTGGCTACAAAAGAAACAATGTAATGATCAAAGAAGATGGCAGTGTTTGTATCATAGATTTTGGAAGTTCAATCACATTAGATCCTCTTTTGAACGGTCTTATCGGTCATTATCTAGCTTCAAAAGATTATGTGAGAATATTAGGATGGGCTTTTAGAATGTATGGAGATGTAGTCAGTAGAAAAGAATTAAAGCAAGTTTGCCGATTCGTTTTAAGAGCATATCCAGAAGCTAAAGAAGTACAGTTTCCTCAAAGCCTTCTTGAATTTAGAAATAAGCTTTTTCCTTCAAGAGATAGACAAATGCTCATAGAAAGAATCGATAGTTATGAAAAAGAGCAAAGACGCTTATCTTTAAAATCGGTTCTATCTAACCCCAACGGTGTGAGCTGAAAAGAAAAGGCAAGAGTATATAAGCACTTGCCTTGATCAACTAAAAAATCGTTAGGCCCTTTTAGGGAACTGAGAAAAATCTGGCGCTCTTTTTTCTAAATAAGCTTGATGACCCTTCTTCGCTTCTTCAGACATGTAGTAAAGAAGTGTCGCATTACCAGCAAGTTCTTGTAATCCCATCTCCCCATCGCAATCTGCGTTAAGAGCGGATTTGAGACATCTAAGTGCTAAAGGAGAGTGTTTAAGAATTTGTCTACACCAGGAAATTGTAGTTTCTTCAAGCTCTTCTAGAGGGACTACAGTGTTGATAAGCCCCATGTCTAGAGCTTCTTTTGCACTATATTGTCTACATAGATACCAGATCTCGCGAGCTTTTTTCTGTCCAACGATTCTTGCTAGATAGCTAGATCCAAGTCCACCGTCAAAAGAGCCAACTCTAGGACCTACTTGTCCAAATATAGCGTTTTCAGCAGCAATGGTTAAATCGCAGATGACATGCAGCACATGGCCTCCTCCGATAGCGTAACCTGCAACCATAGCAACAACAGGTTTAGGACAAGTACGGATTTGTCTTTGAAAATCTAGCACATTTAAGCTTTCTGTTCCGTCGAGATCAGCATATCCTGCCTGCTTTCGTACTTTTTGGTCGCCTCCAGAACAAAAGGCTTTATTGCCAGCACCTGTCAAAATAATCACCCCGATTTCTGTGTCTTGGCGTGCATCTTCTAAGGCAAAAGACATTTCCTTTACAGTCTTAGGGCGAAAAGCATTGTGAACTTCTGGTCTATTGATGGTGATTTTTGCGATTCCTTCCGCTTTTTCATAAAGGATATCTTCAAATAGATGCTCTGTTTGTTGCCACAAGATGGCTTGTTTTGTCAGCATATGAACTCCTCGATAAGATGGGCTACTATTTTAGGTTTTTCTATGTGAACAGCGTGAGAAGCCCCTTCTACAAAGGCAACTTTAGCGTTCGGATATAATAAGGCTAATTTTTTTGCGATCAAAGAGTATTTTTGATCATTCGCTCCAGCAATGTACAAAAAAGAAGAGGGGAGGCGATCCCACATCGAAGGCTGTTTTAGAATGCTGTGCTTTAAAAAGGATTCTCTGATGTCTTCTTTAGTAAGAGAAAAGCGGA
This sequence comes from Chlamydiota bacterium, assembly GCA_016866575.1. GTDB lineage: Bacteria > Chlamydiota > Chlamydiia > Chlamydiales > VGMA01 > VGMA01. Next base: position 5,613 of record VGMA01000010.1, on the reverse strand, counting down.
TCTTAGGAATCGATAGACCCTTAAATAAAGGCTGCTCGTACCATTTGTTTAAAAATGCCTCTACTGAATTTTGCTCAAGAAAGCTAAGCCAGTGATTTTCGAAACGCATTCTTTCCTGCCGCTCTGCGTCTAATACTAAACCGGGGTGAGATCCGATCAAAATGAGTTTTTTAGACTCTATTTGCATAGCAATGCGCCCACCCATCGAATATCCGATAAGCACATCGTTTGTTTTTTTTGGTGAAAATCGGCATTCATGATGACTAGAAAGATTTTTGATCACTTCGTCCCAGTCCGAATCATGGCCTAAAAATCCGTGTAGAAACACGAGCTTCATTTGAGCAGATCGCGATAGAATGTTCTTAAAGAAGATTTTGTTTTTAGCTCTTTACTCAAATAGGTGTCGATAGATAAAAGGTACTCATGATTTTTTTCCACATCAGAGAAAAATTCTAAAATGAGGGGGCTTTTTCTTGTGCGCGCATTTTTCATAATTTCTGTGAACTCATGAGGTGTTTCTACTTTAGCGTATTCGATAGAAAAGGCTTTAGCAAAGTGGGAAACTTCAAAACTGTGAGGAGCAGTGAAACACTTTTCAAAGACATCTTTTTGTTTAGAAATAGGCAAAAATGAAAAAATGCCGCTGCCGAAGTTATTGAGGACTACAAGGGTAAAGGAGAGCGAGCTATTTGTGAGCATAGCAAGAGAGTTGACATCGTGCAAAAAAGTCTGATCTCCTATTACACAGATCATTGGAACATCTAATGCTTTTGTAATACCAATAGCTTGCGCTATGTTTCCATCGATCCCTGATGCACCTCTTGTAGCAAAGACCCTTCCAGCGCTATCTCTAGGATAAAAGTATCCATCTGCATAACGTATTGGTAAAGAAGTTCCAAAGAAAAAATGCATATCAGATCGTGCTAAATTGCCTAGCAAATGGAGCAAAATAGGTTCTTGCAATTTTTCGGTCTCTTCAAAGAAGTCATTCACGTACTCTTCAGCTCTAAGAGAATGTTCTTTCCACATGCCAAGCCATAAGCTAGGAGGCATCCCTTTTAAATTAGGCAAAATCCTTTTAGCAAATAAAGAGGGACTGCACTCTAAACGATGAGAAACCTGGTGGTAAGGATCGACAGTTTTATGGGAAGAAACATGGACATAAGCTTTAACAGGAACACTTGCAATCCATTCTTGCAAATGTGTGGAAACGTATTTATCTCCTACGTGCAAAACTATTGTAGGCTGCAAAGTTTTCTTAGCGTCGGTATTTTTTAAGATGGAATTGAAATAAGGAATTGAAGAGCTTGATCTTCCAATATTGCGTAGATTCGAAGTAGGATCTGCAAAAATAGGCCACTGAAGCTTTAATGAAAGGGTAAAAATTTCTTCTAGCTGATCACCTTCATCTAGCTTACCCGCGATAATCATCCCTTTTTCGTGCTGTGAGAATAGATCGGCTAGTAATTTTAAAGATGAATCTGAAGGTTCTTGACTGGTAGGAAGATAGGTGGTTTGTGGTGCTAGCGTGGTAGGGGGTGTATAAGGCTGATCAAGAGAGAGAGGTTTTTTGTACATGCAGTTGATCATCACAGGGCCAGGTCTTGGTAAAAGCGTTTGATGCGAGGCTTTTGCTGCAATACTTCTTACAAAATCAATAGGAACATCAGAACTAGGAGCTGGTAAAATCCATTCTCCCTTAAGATACGAGCCAAACATTTTGATCTGATCAATGGCCTGCTCACTTCCTACTTGCAAAAGTTCAAAAGGGCGATCCGCCGCTAAGATCAAGAGAGGGACTTCATCCATGCACGCTTCTACGATTGCAGGATAAAGATTAGCTACTGCAGTACCGGAAGTAACAATTATTGCAGCAGGCTTTTTTTTTGCTCTAGCGAATCCTAAAGCAGCAAACGCAAGTCCTCTTTCATCAAAATGGATGTGCGTTCTAGTTAGAGGATTTCTTTCTGCGGCAAGAATAAGAGGAGTTGATCGAGAACCAATCGCGATAAAATAGTCTCGGATTTCTTGATGCACAAGTTCTTTAATTAGAGCATGTGACCATTCTTCATTGCAAAGATCTGTTGATTTTACCATTAAGCTCTTCCCACTCTAATTCCGAATGCGAGAGCGCCACGATACCAGTTCCTGCAAAAAGATGCACCTTTTTTTCTTTAATTAAGGCACTGCGAATGGCTACAATATAATGAGAAAAATCGCCTAGACTAATGCCAATAGGGGCTGCGTAAAGTCCTCGGTCAAAAGATTCTTTTTCATAAATAAAGTTTTTCGCAGCAATTTCGGGCACACCTGCTACTGCAGGAGTTGGGTGAAGAAGATCTAGTAAAATTTCATCGGAGATATTATCTAAAAGATGTACTTCGATTGAAGACCATAAATGTTGTAAAGTAGCAGTCTTTTTGATTTTAGGTTTTTCATCGAAAATGATTCTCTTAGACACCGATCTTAGCTTTTCTACTATGGTATCCCTTACAAATAGAAATTCATGGAGATCTTTTTTACTTTCTAAAAGCTCTTCAGGCTTGGCATAAATACTTCTTGTTCCAGCGACAGCTTCAGTAAAAAGAATTGAGCCTTTGCGCTTAAAAAGCGTCTCTGGAGTTGTTCCAAGAAAAATGTGGTCATCATCCCAAAGTAGGGCAAAAGAAATCCCTTTTTCTGGAGCTTTACCAAAATAATAGCTCCCATGAGCTTTTGTCATCCGAGCAAGAACTACTTTTTGTAAAAGATTCTGATCTATGCAATCAAGTGCCGAATTTACATGATTTTCCCATAAACTATATTCAGGATTGTGCATCTGTATTGCATAGTTATCTTGCAAAATAGGCATATCCATTTTTGTAGTTGAGATTTCAGCTGGAAAAAAACTGTAATTCTTAGGAAATGGATCCCAAAGAGAAGTCTTGCGTTCTTTATCTAAAAAATCTCTGAAAGAAATTTTCCAGCTCGATTCTTGAGATGATCCTTTTGCAAAAAGAAAAAAATCATCTTCAGGATTATACCAATACAGTTGAGGATATGTAGACATTAGCTATACCAAACGTCAAAGGAACATAGTGAGGCAACACAAAACCCTCTTCTTTTAGAAGATCACATAAAGCCTTACCGTAAGGAAACTCTTCGATTGTTTCATTAAGATATCGATATGCTTTTTGATCTTTTGATAACCACCTTCCTAAAACAGGGATTACATGACGCAGATAAAACAAATGAAAAGCTCGAATTAAGGTATTTTTAGGTAGAGAAAATTCAAGTATGTAGAGTTTTCCGCCTGGCTTTAGCACCCGTTTCATTTCCTGAAGAGCAATAGAAAGATCTGGAAGATTTCTAATACCAAAAGAAATGGTAATTGCATCAAAACTTGATGAGGAAAATGGAAGATTCAATGCATTTTCATGCATCAAAATCACCTCTTTAGGCACTTTTGTTTTCGCAAATCCAAGCATATTTTCAGCGATATCAACCCCAACAATTTTAGCTAGCGTTGGATGATGCCGTTTATAAACAGCTAAAATTTGATCTCCAGTACCACAGGCTATGTCTAAGTATTCAGAGGGGGGAGTCATCATTTTGGCCATTTTTTTTCTCCAATAGAGATCGATGCCAAAAGAAAAAATGCGATTGAGTACATCGTAGTTTGGGGCAATTTTGTTGAACATCTCCCCAACAGTTTCTTTACCAAATCTTGACTTAAAATTTTTCATAGTAATAATATATTTTTATATTAACACGAGATTAAGACAGAAGTCAACAAGAAGGTAGCTATGAGCGTGATAGGAACAGCCGTTGCAGTAGGCGCGGTAGGGATAGGTAATGATATAGAGATGCAAAATTCTCAAAGATTGGAAAGTTCCGATGCAGAGCAAGCTGGACCAAAACCTTGGTCTTGTTATCAGATTTGTTTGTTGGTCTCAGAGATAACAGATGGTTTAGTCATTATAGCTGGTATAGCTTCGATTATTTTTGGAACCGTTATCAATTATTCACCTTTTTTTATAGGTGCAGGTATAGCTCTTGTAATAGAAGGGGCCAAGGCTATGGGAATTAGCATGTATTGCTCAACTCTATTATCTCTTGGTGAGCAAATTGCGGTATTTGCAGCAGAAAATGATAACTATAAAGAGCTAAATACGCGAATGGAAGAGCAGTTAGAAGAGCAAAGAACGCAAATCGATTTAATGACATCGGCAAATGAAGATCACGAAAGACTCAATCAGCAGCAAGCAAATCAGATCCAACACCTACAGTCAGCAAATAGCGATTTTGAGCGAAATCTAAACCTCCAAAGAAATCTCAATCAAACACAAGCAGATCAAATAGACAAGCAATCTTTATTAATCAAAGATTTAGAAGATGCCAATAATGAGCACGCAAAACTGAATAGAGAGCAAGAATCTCAAATTGTCGCCCTTTCTAAGGAAAGAGATCAGCTATCTCAAGTCCAAATGCGTTTTTCAGGAACTTTAGCTGATTTCATCAAGACGCAGCAAAAAGAAGAAGAGCTCCATAAAAGAGAAGAAGAATTTGAGTTAAGGATGCAGCAAGAACAAGAAGATCTTTTAAAGCGCCAAACGAGCATGACAGAAAAGCTTCAAGCTCTTGCAGACGAGCTCACTAAAGAAAGAAAAAATAGAGAAGGTCTAGAAATCGCATTGACTTTCTCTCACCAGATAAAAGCAAGGAAAATTGACCATCTCAAGCGTGTAATGGAAAAATTTCAAAAAAATGATCCCGATGTTTATGCCCAGATAATAGAAGTTGTAAAGGCTGAAGAAGAAAAGGCAAAAGCTGCTAAAAAAAGATGGAGTCTAGCAAACAAATAGACCTTTATCTAACCCAAAGAAAAAGCCTTTTCCATAGGAAAAGGCTTTTTTGCTTTTTTCATGTAGCCAGGTGTTTTTAAACACGCTTTCTCTTGCGATCAACTTCTTTAAGTTCGCGCTTACGGATACGGATTGATTTCGGTGTGATTTCAATCAGTTCATCAGCTTCGATAAAGTCGATAGCTTGTTCTAGGGAGAAACGTCTTGCAGGGGTAAGAACGATGTTTTCATCGTTTCCTGAAGATCTAACGTTAGTTAGTTGTTTTTCCTTAGTAACGTTGACTACTAGGTCGTTGTCTCTGCTATGCTCTCCAACGATCATCCCTTCATAAACATCATCTGTAGGCCCAACAAACAAAACTCCTCTATCTTGAAGATTGAAAAGAGAGTAGCCTGTGCATTTGCCGGTTGCGCTAGAAATCATAGCACCGTTTGGACGGGCTGGGATTTCTCCTTTAAAAGGTAGATAGCTTTCGAACATTGAAGTTAAAATCCCTTCACCTTTGGTTCTTGTAAGGAATTCGTTGCGGAATCCCATCAAACCGCGAGTAGGAATACGGAACTGCAGTGTAGTGATTCCATGTTCGTTTGTCTCAAGAAGAACAAGGTCTCCCTTTCTTTTTGAAAGTTCCTCGATGATTCCACCTGAAAATTCTTCTTTAACTTCAATATGAGCCATTTCAAAAGGTTCGAGCTTTTGCCCTTCATTTTCTTTAAAAATAACTCTTGGTTTAGAGATAGCAAATTCGAAACCTTCACGACGCATAGT
>VGMA01000009.1 GCA_016866575.1 Chlamydiota bacterium | reverse complement strand
TTGAATGATTTTAAGAAATTGGGTGAAAAAAGGATTCTCATACTGCCGCTAGTTATTAAAATATTGATGGAGTTTAAGAGTCAGATCATAAAAGAAAAGATGATTATTGCAAATGCTCTAAACGGTAAAAGCATGGAAGAAACCGGCATAACTTTTTAAGCAAAAAACCTTGGGAGAAGGCTCTCTCAAGGTTTTTTACTTTTAGCTTCTTAAGCTTGTATTAAGAGTCCATTTCTAGCTTTTTTTACTTCAAATACGGCGTAATTGTTGACTAGAGCTCTGCATATTTGATTGATCCATAAATTAGCTTCTTCCTCTTCAGTATCAGGAGCTATTTTTTCTCTTGGCAGGCCTAAATGTCTATATCTCATAAACTTATCATGACTTAGATGCAAATGTGCAAGTCTTTTTGCTCTGATTGTCGCTTTGGAGGTGTTATTTTCGATTATACGATTGATTTCATCGATTACTTCTTGAGCCACCTCTCTTAAGGAAATGTTGCGTGATACGAATTCTTGGGTAGATTCTTCAAAAATAGAAATCTCTCCTAGTTCATCTAAATTTAGACCCAGATTTTCAATATTTACAGTGATTGGTGCATTGCCTTTAGTCATATTTCTTTGTGTATAATATTCATGTAGACGATTGTTAAAAAATTCTTCGTTACGGGCATTTGTTATATAAGGCATAGTTTCTTGGCTCGTCAGTTGTATCCCGTTTCTTTTCATTTCATCTATTACAATATTCATGTTTTTTCTTGATACGCAGCTTATTAAGCCGCAGCTTCCATTGCCGTCTCCTAGAAAGCCATTGCGTACATTTTGCATGTGTTCAAGATCAATTAAGGCTATTCGTCTTTGTCCTATATATGCCTCGTCTTCTTTGATGATAGGGATATTGCGCCATGTAACGTCGTTAAAGCCTGTTTTTGCGATAAATGTGGCTAGTTCTTTTACAGCGTTAGTTAGTTCAGATTCATAAGTCTTATGGTGGCATTTTTGATCAGTTTCATCTGGGTCAAAATTAAGATTTTCTTCAATAATTATCGCATATTCATGATTGTTGTAATAAGCGCTAAAAAGGCTTGTTTGCGGGATGACAAGATGCGCTAAATTATTGTTTGCGCAAATTTGTTTTGCCATAACTATATTTTGAAAGCGCTCTCTAGTTTCATTTTCACCCCCTTCAGGAAGTGAGAGGGAATTAAAATTATGATGAGGCTTTACCAGCTTTAGCACGTGATTTGGATCGTCTGCTAATCGAAATACCAGGTTTTCTGCTTTTGAGAGCCAGACAATACGTTCATCATCTTGCGATCTTGTGATTTCTGGGATGAGAGTTGAAATTTTTTTTATAAATTCTGTAGATATTGGTATTTCGTTTTCAGCTCTAAGCTGTGGGTCAATTTTTTCATAAGAATGTGAAGAGCGCAATATCGATTTTAAAACGAGCATTACTAAGGGAATGATCACAGTGCAATAAGAAGCAACTTTTAGAATGGTAAGTATTAACGGTGAAGTTTCATCTGTTACGATCGCTTGCTCTAATCTTGATGCTGAAGATGTTTTTACTACAGTAGCGGTTGATCCCCCAAGATAAAAATAATCATCCACACCTTCTATAAAGGATTGCTCAAATGAAGTAGTTTGATTAAAAAATTTAACAGGCGTGAAAAAATCTATATTATTCATATTAAAAACCGCATATTTTAAGATTGTAATATGATAAAATAATGCGATCTATAATTCAATACTATTTAATAATATCAATAAAAATGTAATTATTTTTAATAGAAAAACCTTGGGAGAAGGCTCTCTCAAGGTTTTTTGCTATTTAGGCTTGGATCGAAAATCCATAAAGATTTTCTTTTACCTGAAATAGTGCTTCTTTTTCGACTAAAGCATGCAAAATTTGATTGATCCATAATTTAGCACGATCTTTATCACTCCAGGCAAGTAATTGTCCTTTTGGCAGCCCGAGGTGAGAGTATCTGCTGAAAGGGGCCTCACCGGTATTAAAATCTAAGAGCCTTTGGCTTTGGATCGATTCGCGCTCAGGGCTGTTTTGAATCAATGTATTGAGCTCATCGATCACTTCTTTGGCCACGTCTCTTAAAGAAATACTGCGTTTTTGCCATCCAGACGACTGATCTAGAGTATCAACGTATTCTTCAATTTCTCCTTCTTGATCTAAATCCAATCCCAGATCTTCTAAGTCGATAGAGATAGGTGTTCTTGGATTAGTGATTTCATTATCTTCATAAAATTGTGCTAGCTCTTCAAAGTTTTTTGTTTCAAGGAGCCGGTCTTTTTTGAGCTGCTCAATTTTGCCTGGCTCTACATAAACGCCTTGCTTTTTCATCTCTTCAACGACCATATCAAAGTGACTATAAGATACACAGCCAATTAAACCACAGCTGCTGTTCGCATCGCCTATAAAGCCGTTTGTAGGACTTTGCATATGTTCTAGGTCGATAAGCGCTACCCGTCTAGAGCCGTTAAAACCTTCTTTTTCTTTGATGATAGGAATGTTGCGCCATGTAACATCGTTAAAGCCGGTTTTGGCAACAAATATCGCTAGCTCTCGAACTGTTTCTGTTAGTTCAGATTCATGTTGGATATGCTTATTTTTTTGATCTTTTTCATCTCCATCAATCTCGATCTTTTCTTCAACAATAAAACTATATTCGTAATCATTAAAGTTGAACGTTAAAAGCGAAGATTGAGGGATTACAAGATGAGAGAGCTTGTTTGCCAATGAGACTTCTTTTGCTTTGACCATATTGGCATAGCGCGCTTTTGTTTGTTCGCTTCCTCCGGTCGGGGGAGCGTAATTTCTGTGGAAATGGCAAGGTCTAGCAATTTTATATACGTGATTTCCATCACCCGCTAATTGAAAAACGAGATTATTGCCTCTAGAAAGCCAAATGATGTCTTTGTGGTCTCGAGCTTGTAAGATTTCAGGCAAAATATCAGCAATTTTGTTCTTAGAGGCTTCAGTTACAACCACCCCTTTTTCAAGCTCTTGTTGTGCGTCGATTTTTTCATAATTGTGGCAAGAGCGTAAAATCGATTTTATAGTGAGCATCACAAGAGGGATAATGATGGTACAATACGAAAGAATTTTAAGAGCAGTAAGAATGAAAGAGGATTTTTCTTCAGAAAGCACCGCTTTTTCAGCCCTTAAATCTGCGCTTGTTCCTGTTACATGAGCTTTTGATCCCCCGATAAAGAAGTAATCATCTGCCCCTTCTACCAAGGATTGTTCATAGGATTGAGGGCAATCACTGTATTTTACGGGGGTAAAGAAACTTATATTTTGCATAATTAATCCTATTTTTCAGTTTAATATTATAACATAATAAGTATTTTTAATTAAGATAGTAATCATATATTTACATCTATCAATAAAAATTTACTTTTGGTAAAATAGAGATTATTACGAAAATTTGAAAAATTAAAATAAATATTTAACAAATGACAGTTCAGCGCGCTTTAATACACTTTAGTAGAGACCCCCAATCTTCAGAAAAAGCTGATATGGCTGAATCAGCCGCATCTTTTGCCTTAGGGCATTTAAGGGTAGCTTTTGGCAAAACTGTAGAAGTTTGCCATCTTAATAAGGATGAAAAAGGAGCTTATTTTCAAGAAGCGCTTTATGGATCTTCAACCAAAACAGATGCCCTAATCATCTCGTTATTCACCTTGCCACTCACTTTGTTATTAGGTTGTATTGGAGCGGTTGCGTTATCTTTTTCACATTCGCATGCTAAGGCGTTTAAAGAGTATGAAGAATATCATAAGACAAAGATCAAGGCCACAAAGATCCAAAAGCTTGTGCGAGGGCATTTGGCAAGAAGGCCCTTTTTACCAAAAGAGCTTTACTCTCTTTACAAGCCTATTTGCCAAGACATCGAATATAAGAGAATAGAATTGCAAAGAGAAGAGTGTGGTAAAACAGCGGTTTACTTGCCAAACTCACTTCCTCACCTTGTACTCAAACACTCAGGGAAAAAAGAGGCACTGCTGCGTTTTGAAAAGATGCAAAAAGTAAGAGATCTTTTAGCTAAAGAAGAGATTTTCCATTTAGTGATCCCTCAAGCGAGAGTGTGTGGAAATTTTTTGATCGAAAAGCGGTTTTCAATCAGTGCAAACAGTTTGTACAACATGGCTCTTTACATAGAGCATAAAGAGCTTTTTGATGATGTTGTTCGCGACATGACTAAGCTATTTTCTAAAATCTACATTGATCATTTAGTGAGCCGTCAAATTCTTCCGCTAGGAAATATGCCTGGTGCCGGCAATTTTGTTCGCTATGACAATCTGCCGTTTTTACTCATAGAAGAAAAAGGTGAAATAAAAGCTAATATCGCTTTGATTGACCTAGATCACGTTGAATTTAAACCCAATCGAAAAGCTCTACAAGTGCTTGCAAAAATTTTCCCATACCATTTGGATATCATCAAGCAAGAGGCAGATCGATTAAATATCGAGATCGATCACTCGATGCTCTCCATTTTAGCCTCTCAAGGGAAAAAATATCTAAAATTGGGCTATTTAGACCATCTTTCTTGGATACAAGCCAACGATGCTAGAAGATCTTCTTTTCAGATATCTATCAGTCATGAAAGAGAAAAAGAGCTCTCTTCTTTATTAGCAAAGCAGCTTTTCGATCTCAATGAAGGGGTCAATCCGGTATATGAGATGCTGAGGTTCTACGGCCAGCCGGCAAAAGATTTTCTTTCAGATCTGCAAAAAGATCAAATTGAGCGTATAGCTAGCAATATTGTTTCAAAATTTATTGAAAACATCCACCTTAGTACGTGGAAATATCGAGAAAATGAGAGCAAAAAGCACTTCCCAAACATCTCAAAAGATGCCGAAAGAGTCAATTCCAGATCCTGTATTATTGAGCGAAGAGAGCTCTATGAAGGAATAGAAAGTGGCTTATTTCAAATAAGAAAAGGGGAAATTTTCATGTTAGATTATGAGCCTATTTTAGAAGCATTGCTAAGCTTTATGATGGATGAGCTTGTAAAAGGGGGTGAGATCTACCATTTTGATCCTGCTTACTACTCAGAAGATCTTGGTATTTCTTGGATTCGCTACTAATTAAAAAATCTTCCCTTCTCATGAAATAGCTAGTTTATGAGAAGGGAAGAGAGCATTTTCTAACAATATTGCCGTATATCTTTAATTTCTCTAGCGACTCCAGATTTTTCCATAAAATAAAGGACAGCTTTTGGAGTAAACCACAGATCAAACAACTCTGAAGCAGGATCTAATAAAAAATTGTTTTCCTCTAAGGTAGGATCAAGGCCTATTTCTCTAAACCATGAGCCTATTTTGGCGTGTAAAGAGCGCAAAGACGCAGGAGGATAGCGAGAGCTAAGGTTTGTGATCAGATATTCAGCAGGATTATATCTTTTTTGAACGCAGCTTGCAATTTCTTTTGAGATGTCACTATCATTGTAGTAAAGTGCATTGAATGATTCATCACAAAATCCTAATATTTTTTTCACTACGAACTGCATTTCTACGCTCTCTTCGATAATATCAGCGCCAAGAGATTTGATTTCTACTTGCTTAGCTTCTTCTCCCGCTATTAAAAATAACGTTTCTAGCCCTTTTGAGTATGGATCGAATTTGCCAGGATTTAAGTGATTCACACTTCCTAATTTCAAAATAAACCCTTCTAGAGATTGCACCCTAGGTAAATGGATGAAAGGGAGCGCTTGGCTTACTTTTTTTTGCAAGTTGCCTCTATTGAACATTTGCTCTAATCCATTAAATATTAAAGTGAAATTGTCATTGGTATCGAGAAAGTGTTGAAGGTGTCTTGGAGCTTTTTGATGAATTTCTTCAGTGATTAAATCGGTTTGATAGTTCTGTAAGGCGATAGAGATGTAAAAGTCTTCACTTGAAAGGGCATTTGTGTATGAAATGAAGTCTGGATCTTTTTCAAAAATTTCAATAATGAGAGCGCGTATGGAAAGCATTTGATTGAACTCGCAGCCATCATTAAAGCTTTGAACCAATTTTTCACAAACTTCTTCTGTTAAGCGGGCTTGGCCACGCAATTTTTTATCCAAAACATTGAAAACAATAGATAGATACTGACGAATTTTTTGTGTTTCAGGGGATTTATACTTGGTATCTATTGTAGCAAAATGGCTAGCTAGGGCTCTTTTGAGATTTGCTGGAATATGTCTATGCTTGCTAAGAAACTTAGAGAAGTTAACAATTCTTGGCTCCATCAAGTTAGAAAGAAGATCTTCAAACTTTCTAAAATGCCTTTGCGGTATAGCAAATGATTCATTAGGAGTAAAATTTTCGTACGCTTCGATTTTAGGATCAGCTACAGTTTCTTCTATAAGAAGGTAGGTAGGATCGGCTCTAGATGTGTGTATTGCATGCATAGACATTTCCATTTTTTGTGATTTTTATCTGATTTTTGATGAATTGCTGATGAACTATATCATAAAAATGGAAATAAAAAAAACGGCCTTATTGCAAGGCCGTTTTAAAAAATGATCAATCAGTTTTTGGATGCAGATGCGGCGGAATTACCACTAAACGAGGATCTTTATGAGATCCAAGAAGAGGCTCTTTTTCTTTATCTTCTACAGCTTTATTCTTCTGCATGTGTGTAGTTTTAGCTCCCACAAGCAAAGCTCTTTCATTGCCATTAATAATCTCATGATCGAAATTGAAGTTTTTAGAAGCATCGATTTCGCCTAGCCTTAGCCAATTGATTCTAATTGGAAGAAGCGCAAGCTCTTTACCGAACTCCCCTTGCCAAGCTCCAGATTTTATAGAGAAGTAGATCGTTGCCGCTAACACTATGGTGTGGTATAAACCTGTAACTACCATAGCTGCAGCTAGTAAAGAGCCGAGTACCAAGGTAGCTGTTTTAGTTTTTCCTTGAAACCACGTATCTTTTAAAGCTTCTTCAGGAAGCAAAGATAGTGCGCAAGGTACTGTGCCAAAAGTATCGTCGTGGTAATTAAGTCCAAGTGTTTTTCTCCCTTCTATTGTGCCATCAGGCATGATTGCAATTCTCGCATCTTTTGAAACCTGGTGCTGAATAGCAAGCGTTGCTGCAAAATATTTTTTATATTCCTCCTTACGGCATAGTAGATGAGGAGCTATTCTGCCTTTTTCATCTCTTTCCCATGCAAATTCTTCCTCTTCTTCTAATTTTTCATTGATCAAGTGATTGATCATAGAAATCCCTTTAGCAATCGAAGTCCTGTCAACGACACTTTTGCAGTGATGCACAACCGGCAAAGCGCAAATTTTACAAATCAGATCCACAAGCATCAAACGCTCGTGAACAGGAAGATTTCCCTGATTTAAGTGGTAAATAGCACCTTCAAGGACCTCCTTTTTTTTGTCTGATAAACTACCGTCTTTTATTAATTTTTCGCCGATATCTGTTAATTTTGTATAAGAGACAGTATTAATGGCATTTTCCGTAGCAATTCCTGTTACTGTATCAGGAAGAACAGGAGCAAACCGATTCCAAAAGCTCAAGGTGTGGTGAACGTGTATTGGATGTAAAACAACTTGACAATCATCGATTGATATTGTTTTACCATCTAAATTATTTAGCGCATCATTTTCTTCTATAAGAGAGGTTCTTTCATTTAAGAGCCCTGGATTTTGTAATGAGCCTCCGTTAGTAAGAGAATCAACGACAAAAGTGAGTATGTACCTGCCATCTCTATCAAGAGGTAATTTTGATTTTTCTGTTCTAAAGATGTCTTCTGCTAACTGGGTAGCTTTTTTTTGATTGTCCGGTCTTCCCGCATAGCAAATAGGTTTTTCTTTTCCATCTTTTAAGACCCTAGCCATCATCAAATCTTCCGAGGAGCGATCCCAGCTAGAAGCTACTGCGTTATGCACGGTATGGATGTTTTCGTCAGCATCTTTATATGTTTTTCCATTTAGTGAGCTATGATGAAAATATTCGTTTTTGAATTTAAGGGTATCATCCTTTTTTAGTCCAAAAAGATCCATATTTTCATGGATCTGAATTTCAGCATCAATGTCATATCTAGGTAAGTCGCTATATGCGACGTGTTTCATTTTAGCTTTAACGCTTCTATCGGTTCTAGAAGTGAGCTCAGCTTGAAGCATAGCTTCCCTTGATTTATAAGTAGCCTCGCTATCTGTAGCAGTTGGTTCTTCTTGAACCTCTCTTGTTGTTGTGACGGTGCAATAGCCATAAGTGTACTCTGCCTTATTTCCCAAATAATTCGCATGATTGCTAACAGTCATAAAATCGCCTATTATTTTAAATTTTACCTTAATATTATAATTTATTATTAAAATAAAAGTAAACTAATATTTAAATATTAATTATTAACTAAATAACAAATTAGTTGCAGTAGAGCTTAAGTCTATGTTTTTTAGGGTATTAAGTTTTAAGTTCTTGTTTTTGTTATGTTTACATCAATTTATTGTTTTGGGTATTAAGGGCGTATCTATGCTTAATTGCTTAAAAAAAGAAAAAATAGAATTGACTTTTAGTCTTTTTTATTGAGTTCGATTAGAACTTTTTGTAAACTTCGTCCACTTTAGTCAGGTTTACGGAGCTATGCGCTGTCCTTATTGTGGTTTTGAAGAATCCAAAGTTACCGATTCAAGAAATGCTTCCGATGTCAATGCGATCCGCAGAAGAAGGGAGTGTTTACAATGCCTAAAAAGATTTACTACTTTCGAAACAGTCGATCTCACCATCCAAGTAAAGAAAAGAGACGGAACATACGAAGACTTTCAGCTCGATAAACTTATCCGTGGTCTAGCAGCAGCATGCAGACATACTCGCATTAGCCATCAGCAAGTGCAAATCCTTGGTTCAGATATCGCTCAAGAGATCATGGAAAAGAAAATGAAAGAGGTGGAAACGACAGAAATTGGAGAAATTGTAATCCAAAGGTTGAAAAAATTAGACACAGTTGCTTATATCCGATTTGCATGTGTATATAGAAGATTTAAGGACGTTGATGAATTGATGAACGAAATTCACACAGTAAAGGAGATAGACGATGAGGTTTACAAAAGCTGAGTTAGATAAGTTCAAAGCTCGCTTAGAGGAGCTAAAGATCCAACATACGCACGCGCTCAAAGGGACCTCTCAAGAAGTCACATCTCCCGATGAAGCGCGCGGTGTATCTCAGCACCACGCTGATGAAGGTACAGATGATTTTGGACGCACCATTAGCATCGAAGTATCTTCTCGAGAAATGGGCGTTTTAAGGCAAATCGACCGAGCACTCGCTAAAATCGAAGAAGGAAGCTACGGAGTTTGTGATATTAGCTCTGAAGAAATCCCTATTAAGCGTTTGGAAGCGATTCCTTATGCAACGATGACAGTAGGCTCACAAGACAAACTAGAAAAAGGGTTGCTTGCTTGACAAAAGGGGCGTTTGTTTTTATTTTTCCAGTAGTGTTTTTGCTCGATTACTTTAGCAAACAGTATGCTATTTTGCATCCTGAGATGTTTTTATGGAACAGCGGCTTTGGTATTGAGCTATATCTACACTACGCGGAAAATACAGGCGCAGCTTGGGGTATTTTACAAGAGTACTCCAAGTACCTTTTTACTTTCCGTTTAGCAGCGATTGGAGCATTGATGCTCTATCTTTTAGCAAGACAGATGAGTGGTCTAAAAATCTTTTCTCTTTCGCTCCTTATTTCAGGAGCTGCTTGCAATGTGATCGATACCTTGACAAAAGGATACGTAGTGGACATGATCCACTTCATTTTCTGGGATCGCTCCTTTGGAATTTTCAATATTGCCGATGCCTTCATTTTCCTTGGAGTAATCGGTCTCATGATGAACCAAAAACAGACAAATAAAAACAGATGCACGTCTCACGCAGAGTGAAAGTAGCTGTCCTTTTTTCTAAAGAGGAAATGGAGCTCTTATTCACAGAATTTCCCAATCTTATTTTACTCAACACCTCTTCCGTTTGTGAAAAAAATGAAACGGAAATTTCGAAAGAGCTTTTTTTAGAGACCTACGCAACATACATAGAAAGAGCGAAAAAAAACCAAGAGTATTTAAGTCCATTTCTCACAGTAGGCATGACAGTTGATCAAAGCGCCTATTTTGCTATGGATGTAGGCCAAGGAAGGGTTTTACTGAGGCAAAAAAGGCCCCTAATCCAAGTGCGCCCTTTCCATTACTCGATCCAAGAGGGCAAAGTCTTTGAAATGTCATTTCATAAAGATAAAATCTTTTGGGGAGTTGAGTTTTCTTATCCTCAGCTTTTTTCTGCTTCAAGAGATGCAAAAATTGAAAGGATCTGGAGAAATCAAGAGTATCCGAATAGCATGGTGTTTGTATCTCTTCTAAAATGGATTTATGCCAAAAGTTTGCTTTATCCTCCTGCTAGGGTAGGAAAACAATATCATGAGCAATTTCTTTTAGAAAAAACTGAAGGATAAATCATGGAAAAATCTTGTATTCATCAGTTGCATGCATATTTTTTACAAGAAAAGAAGAGCTTAGCATTTGCAGAATCTTGCACGGGGGGATTACTCAGCTACTTAATCACAAAAAATCCCGGCGCTTCTAACTATTTTTTAGGATCTTTTGTTACGTATGCATCTAAGCTGAAGCAACAGATTTTGCATGTACAAGACGATACATTGATACAAGAGGGGGCTGTCAGTGAAAAATGCGTTGAAGAAATGGTTTTAGGGCTTTATCAACAAACAAAAGCTGACTGGAACTTAGCCATTTCAGGATACATGGGGCCAAATGATGAAGAAACAGGGCTTGTTTATTTAGCAATCGCTAAGCAGGGCAATATTCTTTTTAAGGGTAAGCTAGAGCATTTGCATGAAAGTGAAAGAATTTCTTTAATGGAAGAAAGTGCCAATAGAGCCCTTGAATACCTCTTTAAGGTTATTAGCATGTCAGCTAAAATATCTTCGTGAAACAAATACTCCAATTACAAAAAAAATCGTATAGAGACGAAAGCGGCCTATTTATCGTAGAAGGTAAAAGGGAGCTTTTGCGAGCATTAGAGCAAGGCGTTGAGATAGAAAAAATTTTCTACTCTAAGCCTGATAAAGAAATTTTAGATCTTGCCATTCGAAAAAAAATTGAACAGATCCCTTGCACAGAAAAAGCGTTTGCTAAAATTTCTTATAGAGAAAATCCAGACGGCATTTTGGCTATAGCAAAAAAGCCTTTTCCAAAAGATTTGAAAAAAGCCCTCTTAACAGCTAAAAAGGGATGTTTTTTGATCTGTGTCGGTATCGAAAAGCCTGGAAATCTCGGTGCTATGCTTCGTTCAGCAGATGCAGCAGGGGCTTTAGGAATCATTATTTGCGATCCGCATGTCGATCTTTATAACCCTAATGTCGTTAGAGCAAGCATGGGAACACTTTTTTCTGTTCCTCTCTATAGCCTATCATCAGAAGAAGCAATTCAATTGCTAAAAGATCACAACGTCAAAATCGTTGCAGCAACACCGCACCAAGCAAAAAATTATACCGATATTAGCTACCCAAATATAGTCGCAGTAGCTATGGGTAAAGAGCAAACAGGGCTAAGTCCGTTTTGGCTGGAAAATGCAGATATCGCAGCCCAAATCCCGATGAAAGGGATTGCAGATTCACTCAACGTAGCAAGTGCTGCTACATTATTTTTATATGAAATTTATCGACAACATACTCTTTGAAGACAATCACGTACTTGCTGTATATAAACCCTATGAGGTTTTGACGCAGCCCACCCATTTGCAAGAAGATAGTTTGCAAACACAGGCCATCTGTTTTGTAAAAGAAAAGTACATGAAGCCCTTCAATGTTTTTTTGCATCCAGTCCACCGCTTAGACAAAGCTGCGAGTGGTATTGTGATTTTTGCAAAAACGAGTAAAGCGCTTTCTCGCCTTAGTCTTAGCTTAAAAAATAGAGAGTGGAAAAAAACGTATCGCCTTAGGACCAAAAAACTCCCTTTCCAAAAAAAAGGAACACTAGAGCACTTTTTAGTGCACGACGAATTTAGAGCAAGAGTTTCTATGGAAGGAAAAAAATCGGTTCTAACCTACGAAGTAGATGACTCTGGATTGATCCACGTCGATCTTTTAACAGGTCGCTACCACCAAATCCGCGCCCAGTTTTCTGCTATCGGATGTCCAATCATCGGAGATAAAAAATATGGAGGCGAGCGCCATTCAAAAGAGGGTATTTTACTCCAGCATGCAAAGTGCGTCTTTATACATCCGATTTCCAAAGAGCCTGTAGAAGTTACTCTTCCTGAATCTCTGCTTCTTCGGTAGCTTCTTGAATTTCGAAGATCGTTACACTGTCATTGCCATAGCTGCTAACAGCTAAATATTTTTTGTCATGAGAACAAGCTAACCCATGGGGGAAGGTGATGTCAAAACTTCCAGGCTCGATAAGATTTTTATAATTGGATAAAGATCCATTTTTTCGATCAAAATCTATATAGCCAATCGTGTGTAAAACCTGGTCGCTAAAAAGAAGATAGGATCCGCTTGGATGAAATTTGATTGTTTCAATGCCTGCGCCATCTAAAGAAAAAATGGAGCAAGGTTTTTCATTAGCTTCTCCTTTTTTTTGATGGAATTCATGGATGTGTATTTCTGATCTGGGAAAACGATTTTCTTCAAGGCCTACTCTATCTGCATAGCAAATAGCTAAATAGGTTTCATCACAAGAAAAACTGATACCTTTAGGGTATAAAGGTTCTATAGTATTTTCAATAATATGACATTTTTTATAATTTTTATGGGCTAGATCAAAGATGAAGACACAAGAAGGAGAATCAATCATTGTAGCTGCTAAATACCTGCCGGAAGGGGAAAAAGCTATTCCATGAAGCCAGCCTTTTCTTGTAGGCAAAAGACTTTTTACCTCTTTCATCTCTTGACTTTTTGTTATTGTAAAAAGGCGAATCAACCCAGAGCCTTCAGATACAGCGATTTGATTTGTTACGGGGTGGATATCTAAATTTTCAGGATATAAGAGTGTGCCCCTTCCTATTTTCCCTGTTATGGGATGCTCCCATGCAATAGGCTCCATCGATTTAACAGCCAAAAGAGTGCGCTGGCTTTTATCAAACGAGTAGCAAGAAAAAATCGATCCGTAAAGATGTACGCTGAAAAGATCGTGATCATCATTTGACCAAATTATGCCGCTTGTTAAGGAATAGCGCTGGCTTTCTCCTGCGTACAACAGCTGGTTGACTCTTTCTAAATTGGGGTGAAAAGCGGGATGCTTTTGATCGCAAAAAACAAGCTTGATTTCTGCGAAAAGAAAAAAAGGTAATAGCAAAGAAAAAAATAGCAAAAGTAGTTGCATGAAAGGTGTCTAGGTTTTTGATAATAGAAAAAAATAAGGATGGCTTCGATGGATATTTTTTACAAGCTGCTTTTCACACTATCTTTAGCGAGAGTTTTTTCTTATCAGCATGAAATTGCTATTGCTTCAGTTTTTAAAGATGAGGCCCCTTGGTTAAAAGAATGGATTGAGTACCACAAACTTTTAGGTGTAACCCACTTTCGATTGTACAATAACGAAAGTAGCGATGATTACTTGGCAGTATTAGATCCTTACCTTAAAAATCAAGAAGTGGAAGTCATCGATTGGCCAAAAGGCAAATATGACCATCTCAACTGGGCCGTTTATCGGCAGTGGCCAGCTTGCAAAGATGCCATCAACCATTTAAGGAGTGTTTCAAAATGGGTAGCTCTGATTGATATCGATGAGTTTATCTTGCCCTTAGAAGAGGACAATTTGCCCGATTTTTTAAAGCGCTATGAAGATGTCTGTGGTATTGTCCTTAGCTGGCAATGTTTTGGAACATCGTATGTTCATCAAATTCCCCAAAATAGACTCATGATTGAGATGCTTGTAAGAAAAGCTGAAGAGCATTCGTTTCGAAATTTACCGGTAAAATCGATTGTAAGAGCAGACCTTGTCGATCTTAGTAAAAGGGGATGGCCTCCTCATACTGTCCGTTATAAGTTAGGCAAAAAAGTAGTGTTTCCCAATCGAGTCGAAAGAGAAGAGACATTAGATATAAGCCTTTGGGAAATCCATCCAGAAATAGCAGTCATCAATCATTACGTCCACAGAACGGAAGATTTTTTTCGTAATAAGAAAATGCAAAAAAAACAAAGCCCTAGAATTTGGAAAAATTTGATGAGTGAAGAGGGTTTTTTGAAATGGTATAACGATTGCAATCAGGAAATAGATACGAGAATTTTTCGCTTCATTCCAAAGTTAAAAGAGAAAATGGGCTTTATTGACGAATGAAAAGTTGATTTTCTTTCATCTTTTCATAAATTTGATAGGCATTGAGAGCGGCTCCTTTTAGTAGCTGATCTGCGACAACAAAAAGAGAGAGGCTTTTTTTATTGAAACGGTCCATCCTTGCAGGGGTAGTCCATACCATATACGAGTTTTTCGCAAGTAAAGGACATGGAGATGGATCGATTTTCAATCCTTGCATATTTGAAAGAAGTAGATCGATTTCCTCTTTTGAGCCCTCTTTTTCCAATGTGATGAATAAACTTACGCTATGACAGCGCTCAACAGGAACGCGAACAGAGCGGATCTCTACAGGAAAGTTTGAATGGAGGATCTTGCTTATTTCGAATATTACTTTGTTTTCTTCTTCTGAATAGCCTAATTGGTCTTTGGGTGATTCGTGCAAAAAAAGGTTTTTTTGTAATGGGTAAGGAAAAGGGGAAAGAGTTTCTTCTGTCTCTAAAGCCATGAGTCCATTTTTCCCTGCACCACTAGCAGCTTGGTAGGTACTAGCAACAACTTTTTCGATCCCAAATGCCTTGTAGATCGGATAAAGTGCCATAAGCATCACTGTTGCTGTGCAATTAGGAGATGAGACAAGGCGTGTATTTTTATCAAGTAGATGCCCGTTGATTTCAGGAATGATGAGAGGTATGCCTTTTTTATCGCGAAAATATGAGCTAGAATCAATCACAAAAATGCCCATTTCTAAAGCGATAGGAATCCATGTTTTTGAGACCTCATTTGTTGCACAAAAAAAAGCAACGTCAAGACCTTCAAGATCTTCTTTTTTTACTCTTTGGATCAAGCGGCAAGAAGAAGGGCAAAGTTTTGCCAATTCTTGTCCAACTAATCCTGAACTGCCAATGATTCCTAATTGCATCAATTTCTCAAAATGTTTAGACTTTTGACAATTATGAATGAAGATCTTTATAACGCCGTAGATGATTGTATAAAGGCAGCGAGTTTTCTTCGAGAAAAATGCTCACTTGAATTTATTCAGGCTGCTAGTGAGAAGATTGTTTCTTGCTATCAAGAGGGTGGAAAAATTTTGATCGCAGGAAACGGGGGAAGCTTGTGCGATGCTATGCATTTTGCAGAAGAGCTTACCGGATATTATAGATCAAAACGAAAAGCTCTTGCAGCAATCGCATTAGCAGATCCAGGGCACTTAACATGCGTTGGAAATGATGTAGGTTTTGATCAAGTATTTGCAAGAAGCATCGAAGCTCTAGGAAAAGAAGGGGATATCTTCATCGCACTTTCAACAAGCGGCAATTCCATCAATCTTGTCCACGCTGTTGATTTAGCCAAAGCAAAAGGACTTACGACTATCGGCTTTTTAGGCCGAGGCGGCGGAGTGTTAAAAGATCGAGTAGATCTTGCGTGGGTTGTTGAGGGGTTCTCCTTTGCCGATCGCGTACAAGAAGTCCATATGGCAGCCATGCACGTCATCATCGAGCTAGTTGAAAAGGAGCTATTTTCTTGCGTAGTCACATAGAGAAGTGGATGCGTAAAGAAAATGTCTGGTTGTTTTCCCCCTTAGCAGCACTTTGGGCCCTAGCTGTTTGGTTAAGACACAAGCTTTATTGTCTCGGTATTTGTAAAAGCAAAAGTGTAAGACCGTTAGTTATTAGCGTCGGCTCTATTGCCGTTGGCGGAGTAGGCAAAACCCCTTTAGTCATGAAACTCATCGAAGAGCTCTCTTTATACAAAGGGACATTGCTCACAAGAGGTTACAGGGGTGCAGATGAAGCGATCATGGTGAAAAGAAAGTACCCGTTCATGGAAGTAGCTATTGGTAAAAATCGTCTTAAAAAAGCGATCGAGCATCAAGAAAAAGATTTTTTGATCATGGACGATGGCTGGCAGCAAAGAAAGCTCAAGGCAGATGTCGCGATTGCGGTGCTAAGTGATGATGTACTCAGCTCAAAATACATACCGCAAGGCAGGCTTCGAGATATGCCCATCCGCTTAAAAGAAGCCGATCTAGTGGTAATCACCCATCCAAAAGATGGAAAAGAAAAAGAAAAGTGGAAAGAAAAAATTCATTATTACACCGATGCGCCGGTTGTTTTTGCTGAGTATAAATTTTCAAAAATCATTTGGCTAAATCAAGAAGTAGATCTTCAAGCAGGTGATGAGGTAGCTTGCTTTTGCGGTATAGGAAGCCCTCATTTTTTTTTAGAGCTTATCGAAAAATCAGGCTATAAAATCGTCACTTCATTAATCCTAGGTGATCACGACGCTCCAAGCTATGAAGAGCTAGAGAATTTGGCTAAACAAGTTAAGGCCATCTTGTGTACTGAAAAGGATTTTGTCAAATTGGAAAAATCTT
Source organism: Chlamydiota bacterium (assembly GCA_016866575.1). Taxonomy (GTDB): domain Bacteria; phylum Chlamydiota; class Chlamydiia; order Chlamydiales; family VGMA01; genus VGMA01. The sequence goes on along the minus strand of VGMA01000009.1, from coordinate 4,152 downwards.
CTTTCCCTATAGGAATGATCGAGGTAAAATATTGTGTCATAGATGGATGTGATTCCTTTCATACCTCTATTATAAAAATAAAAAAAGAAATAGAAAGGAGACGAGCGTGAAGGTTTGGGTAAAAGTTTTGATAGGCCTTTTTTTAGGCGTTGGTTTTGGGCTAATAGCTCAGCAAGAAATAGCTCCAATAGCAATGGTTGGAAAAATTTTTATCAATCTTTTAAAGATGCTAGTCGGTCTAGTGATCTTTGCTTCGATTGTCACTGGAGTATGCCAAATCAACGATCCTAAAAAACTCGGAAGGATTGGCGTTCGCACCCTATTTTTCTTTGTATGGAGTACAGTTATTGCAATTGGAGTTGGATTAGGTGCTGCCTATTTGATCCACCCGGGGCAAGGGCTTTCACTTTCCGTTCCTGCTACGACAAATTTGCAAGGATCAAATTTAGAACTGATCGATTTTTGTATATCATTAGTTCCTTCAAATCCCTTTTTAGCTTTTGCTCAAGGAAACGTTTTACAGATCATCACATTTTCATTGCTTTTTGCCTACGGCATCATGCTAGCAGGCGAAAGGGGAAAGAAAATTTATGAAATAATAGAATCGTTAGCAGCAGCTCTTCACAATTTGACTTATACCGTAATGAAGTTTGCTCCTTATGGGGTATTTGCTTTGATGGCAAGCTCTGTCGGGGCCATGGGCATCAAAGTCATTGTACCTCTTCTCAAATTTCTTTTATGTAACTATATCGCCTGTTTATTCCAAATTTTAGTGGTCTTTTCTTTGATACTGCGCCTTTTTCTCAAACTCTCGCCAGTCCCTTTCTTCAAAGGGATGAAAGAAGCGATCGCCCTTGCGTTTAGCACAAGTAGCAGCAGCGCCACTTTGCCGGTAGCTCTCAAATGTGCACGTGAACAATTAGGAGTTGCAGAAGATATTTCAGGTTTTGTTCTTTCGCTAGGATCTACTGTCAACATGAACGGAGCTGCTATTGGACTTGCTACGGCAAGTATCTTTACAGCAGAAATTTATGGTATACAGCTTTCTTTTCTCCAAATTGGGGTGATCACATTCACTTCACTGATTGCAGCTATAGGAGCTGCCGGTATCCCTGGAGCGGGGATTGTGATGCTTTCAGTAGTTTTAAGCGCAGTAGGCTTGCCTTTAGAAGGTATCGCTCTTTTAGCAGGAGTTGATAGAATCAGAGACATGATTTCTACAGTTACGAACATATTAGGAGATGGCGTTGCCGCCGTCTATGTAGCAAAAAAAGAAAAACACCTCGACGAAGAAATTTATAACTACGGGTATAGCAATGGAGAAAGTTTGTCTGCCGAAATTGGGGGAGAGCATCATGAATGCCACAGTAGTGCAGTGGCTCAAGAAACCGGGAGAGTTCGTTGAAAAAGATGAACCTCTTTTAGAGGTAATGACCGACAAGGTCAATAGCGAAATCCCTTCCCCATGTAGTGGGATTTTGCATGAAATCAGTGCAAAAGTAGACCAAGAAGTAGAAGTAGGTGAAGTACTTTGCCTTATTGGGCAAAAAGAAGCGGCCATCAAGCCAGCATGGACTCAGCCTATAGAAGAAACAGAGACAAAAACCTTTTTATCTCCTGCCGTTGCAACACTTGCAAAAGAAAATAAGATCACCCTTGAAGAGCTCGCAAGAATCGCCCCTACAGGGGAGAATGGAAGACTTTGTAAAAAAGATCTTCAAAAACATCTTGAAAATCGCCCCAAAGGGCTCTCAGCTTTGCGTAAAGCGATCGCCAAAGAGATGACACTTTCTCAAAACATACCAACAGCCACACTCATTGACGAAGTCGATGTCACCGATTTGATGGCCTGGATCCAGCAAGAAAAAGAAGAGTTTTACCTAGAAGAAAAAGCAAAACTCACCATCACCACTTGCATGATTAAAGCTTCAGCAGATGTGCTAAAAGAGCTAAGCATGTTGAACGCAAGCTTAGAAGATGATCAGCTCATCATGCACCAAGAAGTGCACGTCGGCATGGCTGTAAGTGTCGATCAAGGTGTAAAAGTTCCTGTTATTTCTTCTTGCGATCATAAGAGTTTAGCTGAGATAGCAAGAGATGTCTCACTCATCTCATTAGAAGTTCGAGAAAATCGCTGGAAAGGGGACAGTGTAAAAGGGACATTTACGATCAGCAATTTCGGCATGGGGAAAGTAGCAGCTGGGATTCCGATGATCGTTCCAGGCCAAGCGGGTATTTTAGGGATTGGAGCGATACAAAAAAAAGTGCTTGTCGATGAAAACGACCGTTTTTATGTAGGACAAACACTTTTTCTCTCCCTTACATTCGATCACCGCTTAGTAGATGGAATGTATGCTTGTCAGTTTTTTCAACTTCTTAAAGAAAAGCTGAGCTCATTTGCTACTGCTAAGAGAAAATCCTCTGTGTGTAGATAAGGCTCATTCGCTCCAATAAGAATCGAAAGATCTTTTGTCATTTTGCCCCTCTCGACAGTTCTAATAGTAGCTTGTTCGAGAATGTGGGCAAAATGATGAAGCTTTTCATTTTGATCTAACTTTGCTCTATGCATAAGACCCCTTGTCCAAGCAAAAATCGAAGCAATCGGATTGGTCGATGTTTTATGCCCTTTTTGGTGCTCTCGGTAGTGCCTTGTCACAGTTCCGTGCGCAGCTTCTGCTTCCATCACTTTGCCATCTGGACTCAAAAGGACACTCGTCATTAGACCAAGTGAGCCAAAGCCTTGAGCTACTGTATCAGATTGCACATCCCCATCGTAATTTTTGCAGGCCCAGACAAATCCTCCTTCCCATTTTAGGCAAGATGCAACCATGTCATCGATCAAGCGGTGCTCGTATGTAATGTTTGCTTTTTGGAAAGCATCCTTAAACTCATTTTCATATACCTCTTCGAAGAGATCCTTAAAGCGGCCATCGTAGGCTTTCAAAATCGTGTTTTTTGTAGAAAGATACAAAGGCCATTTTCTCTCAAGTGCATAATTCATGCAGCTTCTCGCAAATTCAATAATCGAGCTGTCTACATTATACATGCTTAAAGCAATACCACTACTATGGAACTCAAACACCTCTTTTTCTATCACCTCTGAATTAACCCCTTCAAAGCGAATGGTAAGCTTACCAGGGCCTGGAACCTTAAAGTCAGTTGCCCGATATTGATCTGCAAAAGCGTGTCTTCCGATCACAATCGGTTTAGTCCAGCCTGGAACTAAGCGCGGAATATTTTTGATTACTATCGGCTCTCTAAAAACCACACCACCTAAAATATTGCGGATCGTCCCATTTGGCGATTTCCACATTTTTTTAAGCCCAAATTCTTTCACGCGGTGTTCATCAGGTGTTATTGTTGCACATTTGATCCCCACACCACATTTTTTGATGCTATCGGCAGCTTGAAGAGTGATTTGATCTTCTGTCTTATCGCGCATTTGGATCGAAAGATCAAAATAGTGGATCGTCAAATCAAGGTAGGGGAAAATCAAATGCTCTTTTATCAAAGACCACATGATCCTAGCCATTTCATCTCCGTCAATTTCAACCACCGGATTTTTTACGTGAATTTTTTGCATAACTCCTACGAGGTAATGAGGTTTACAAACACTAAATGGAAGCTTGCGCATGAACAAGAAGTAGTATATAACATACAAGTATATGTTAATGGACCTCTTTTCGGCTCAGCAGCGCTACATCCAATATTTCTTTGATCATATCGATCACAAGAAAACTGAATCTATTTTCCATGAACTTTTGCATACCACAGGGACGATTTTTTTTACAGGGCTTGGTAAAAGTGGAAAAATTGCCGAAAAAATCGTACAGACCATGATTTCGACCGGAACCAAAGCAATGTTTTTAGACCCAGTAGGAGCGTTGCATGGAGATATTGGCGTTTTACAAAAAGGGGATACACTCATCTTTTTGAGTAAAAGTGGCGACAGCAAAGAGCTCATCGATCTTATTCAAGCAGCAAAAAGAAAAGGGTGTGTAAAAACCATAGCATTCATTTCTAATCCTGAAGGAAGAATCAGCCAATTTGTCGACGATACCGTTATCTTGCCTTTAGAAAGAGAGATATGCCCTTTCAATTTAGCGCCAACAACATCTTGCGCTGTTCAACTCATTTTTGGCGATATCTTGG
>VGMA01000008.1 GCA_016866575.1 Chlamydiota bacterium | reverse complement strand
TTGAGTATATGCAAAGAAGGTTTCTGCCCATGCTCATAGGTATTGCTAAAGGATCGGTAATGACCCTTTCACCTGCAACAAAGATCATTTCTTCAGCGAGTGCTCCAAATTGCTTTTCGAGAAGCAAGCTAATTAGCTGAGGATCTGCTTCGCTTTGATGATTGGCAAATAAAAAAACATTTTCTTTGTTTTTGCAAAGCTCTTCAATCGTTTCAATGTGCTCTTTTCCTATCAATAGCGATTGATCAAGATTCACAATAGGACGAAATAGATCAAGTCCTAGTGCATAAAAATCAAAAGGGGAGCGTACTTTTCGGTGAAAGTGATCAAAATGGGGTTTGTTTTTTTCAAGTAAGGCAAGAGCTTCTGCAAACTTAGAAAAAACACGAAGGCCTTCTTCTTTGCCTACGATATTGCTATAATTTTCGGCAAAGTCAGAAAAAATTTTCTGATACTTTGCCGGTAAAGCTTCAAACTTCAATTTTTTGTCCGTTTATCGTTGAATAAAATTCAAATTCGTTCAAATGGAGGATGTCATTTCTTTTAAAATTGAGCTCGACATTGGATTTTGCCGCAATCTTTTCAAAATGCTCCTTATCTGTTTGACTTAAATAATCATCAAGATGGGGATGGCATACGAGTTCTACTGCAAATTGCTCTTCAGAGTGGATCAATTTACGGAGAGCTCTTTCGATTTCAATCGAAGTACTTTCAAAATTTTTGATCGTTCCGTGTCCTGAACAATAAGGGCAATGGGTAAAGAATGTCTGGGTAAGAGATTCTCTAGAGCGCTGCCTTGTCATTTCTACAAGACCGAATTCGCTCATCCCGAGAATGGTACATTTTGCAGAGTCATCTTTCATTGCTTCTTTTAGACGATCGAGTACTCTTCTTTGATTTTTTCTTGAGCGCATATCGATGAAGTCGCAGATGACAAGACCACCGATATTGCGAATTCTTAGCTGTCTTGCGATTTCTTCTGCTGCTTCCATATTGATCTGAACTAGCGTTTCTTCTACATCGCTATTAGAGTCAGACTGAGAGCTTCTGCCTGAATTAACATCGATTGTGTACATCGCTTCAGTTCTATCAAAGAATAAATAGCCTCCGCTAGAGAGCCAGATTTTTCTTTTCATCGCCTTATCGATCTCTTTCTCTACGCCAAAACGTTCAAACATCGCTGTTTTATCTCGATAAAACTCGATTTTGAGTTCATGTGAAGGATCAGAGTAGCGCTGCTGCATGCGGCAGCAAGATAAGTACGTAGGGTAATGGTCGATGAGTAGTCGATCATATTTTTTGTCTAAAGCTGTCATTAGAGCTCTTTTGATGAGATCAGATTCTCTAAATAAACATGTAGGCCCTTTTGCTTTATGGAACTGCTCTACGATATTATTCCAAACAGCAAGCAGTTCGTGCGCTTCATCGACAAGCTGCTCAGTGGTTGCCCACATGCTGGCAGTGCGGCAAATAAGGCCCATGTCTGTAGGCATTTCAAAAGCTTTGATGGTCTGCTTTAAACGCTCTCTTGCGTTTCTATCTGTGATTTTTTTTGAAACACCTCGATGAGCGCTATTAGGAAGCAATACAAGGTAGCGTCCTGGTATGGAGATGTTGGATGTAAGCCTTGCCCCTTTGCTGCCGATAGGTTCTTTAACAACTTGAACCAATACAGTCTGATCGGGTTTAAGCAATTTTGCAATGTCTGTTTCTTTTTCCTGGCTTTGTCTAGCTTCGGAGATATCGTAGCCCCAGTCAAAGTCCATGTCGAACATTTCCTGGAATTTTTGGGTATTTTCTAAGATATCAGAAATGTGAATGAATCCGTTTTCTCCTTCATTGATATCAATGAAAGCGGATTGGATGTTGTGAAGTATGTTGGTTACGCGTCCACGGTAGACGTTGCCTGTCAGTTGTCTTGATTTTTTTCTTTCGATTACGAGTTCATCAAGTTTGCGATTTTTGAGTTTGGCAAGTCTAGTTTCTTTCGTTTCAACGTTTAAAAGAATTTCTTTCATATCGTGTCCTCTCGGCGATAGTATACCAGAGTATTTAAATGTTCACAAAGCTTGTTTCATTTTGTGAAAGAATTCTTTGGCTAAGAGTTCAAGCGCTTGATCGATTGATAAGACAAAATCTTCATGATTGCTCTTGCCGTGACACTTGATGACTAATGAGCCGACGCCACCTAGTATGGCTCCTGGGAAGGTGCGAAAGCTTAAATGAGCTTTTGCTGCAGCAAACGATGCTTCTACAGTTTTTAAGAAGAGATTGCCTGAAAATCCATCTGTCACAATTACATCTGCTTTTCCACGAAATACATCTTCACTTTCGATATTGCCAATGAAGTTAAAGTCTTTTGGCAGCTCAAAAAAAGCTCGATGTTCAGCGCGCCCTTTCGTCGGTTCATGACCGATATTCAAAAGAGCTACTTTCGGATCCTTAAGACCCAGCATTTTTTGGTACATCACACCAAGACGAGCAAATTGCAAAAGATCTAGAGCATCTAAAGTAACATGCGCTCCTGCATCGAGAATAAGTCCTTTTGTTGTGACGGCAATCAAAGCGGGTTTAGAGATTTTGGGGAGTATTTTTTTTGCTAGGGTAATCAATGCTCCAGTGTTTCCTTGAGAAATGAAGGCATCGATGGTGTTATTGGCTAAATCTTGTAGACCGATCGCCATGGATGAGTGGCGTTTTGTTCTGGCTGCCACAAGGGGTTTTTCAGACATTGAGATCACTTCACTAACGACAACTTGCTCTATGTGAGGCGGTAATGAATCAAAGGCGAGGTTTTCTGTAAGATAAAGGCGGTATGTGGCTTTTGGGTTAAGCCTTGCAATGAGAGGCTCTAAAATCTCGTAGGGAGGAAGGTCTCCTCCCAAAATATCGAGACCTATAACAAATTTACTCGCGGTCATTTGCGATGTAATTACGCCCTTTATAGTAGCCGCAAGCGTCACAAATTGCATGAGGTTTTTTCATGCTCTGACAGTTTGAGCAACTAACAAGGTTTGTCGGCACTTTCGCGTGGTGCGAGCGGCGCTTGTTTTTCTTAGAATTTGAGGTTCTGTTTCTTGGTACAGCCATGTTTCTTCTCCTATAAATCAGCAAAAGGTGAGCGAGTTTGTTCTTTTTTTAGAAACTTCTCGATTTCTTTGCGCTCACTACAATTTCCATTATTGCATTCAAAAAATTGGGGAACTTCCAAAAGGATCGCATCCCTTAACTTTTCCGTAAAGTCAAAAATTCTTTCTTTAGTTACTGGCTCGGCATGGTAAAATCCTTCGATAACGATAGGTTTTTCAACGCTATTGTTGCAAACAATGCAAGGAAGAATAGATATGGCCGAAATATTTACTTGGATAATCAAATAATCTTCTGCAAGGTATGCGCGCCCTTTTACGCTAATTTCAGGGGCAAAACAGACCTTATCATCTTTGATATCTAAGAGGGTAGAAGGAAGGTTCCAGTCGATTTCCTGCTCTTCCCCGTTCATTAAACGATCTATAAAAATTTGACACATGCAAGCATTATAGAGGGGAGGAGAATAAAATAGCTACGATTTCTTCTGCGCTTTTTTTCTCTTTGAGAATATCGCGTAGCTCCATAGTGGGATTGGGTAGATTTTTCAAATCCTCGCAGATTTTTTTAGCACAAAGATGGATCCCATAATGTTCTGGAAAGACTTTTTTATTGAGTAAAATATTTACTATGCAAAGATGAGGAAGCGCAATCTTAAAAATATATTTTGCCAAAAAATAATCAAGTTTACTCATTACATAGGTAACAACAGTTGGTACTTGGTGAAGAGCTAACTCTAAGTTGATCGTTCCAGATTTAGCAATTGAAAGAGCGCTTTTTTTCATCAGCTGGCAATTGTCTTTTGGGGCAAAATATTGGGCTTTGATACCTTCTTTTTTGCATATTTTTTCTACTTCGGGCCTAGCTAGTGAAACGGCAATTTTGAATTCGGGGTGCTCTTTGATAAATTCTTTGGCGGCTTTTAATTGTAAGGGAAGGTTTCTTTTGATTTCTCCTTTTCTGCTTCCTGGAAATAGAGAAAGGATTTTTTCTCTTCGACCTTTTGGAGGGGGAATTTGCTCGGTGAGGGGATGGCCTACGTAAAAGACCTCTAATTTTGTATGAGAAAAATAGGAGGGCTCAAACGGAAAAAGGCAGAATAGATAATCAAAATGGCTTTCAAGAGAGCGAATGCGCCCTTTTCTCCACGCCCACACGCTAGGGCAGACCACTTGAGCAATTTTTCCCTTAAAGCCCGCTTTTCTTAAGCTCTTAGCTAAAAGCAGGTGATATTCGGCATAATCGATCAAAATGACGATTTGGGGTCTAAGGCGTAATATCGCTTCTCGAATTTTCAAAAAGAGCTTTAAAAGCGATACGCTATTAGAGAGAACATCGATGATGCCCATCACTTCAAAAGATTCTGTTTCTTCGACAACCGTAATAGTAGACTGCCGCATCAAAGGGCCAGCTACTGCCGCAATTTCTACTTGGGGATCGTGCTGCTGCAACGCTTTGATGATCTTTGATCCTAAAAGATCTCCGCTCTTTTCACCCGCTGATAGAAAAATCATAAGTGGTTGTGTTTTTTTTCTTGAGATTGATACGCGCTATGCCATCTACTGCATAAATCTTGCAGGCCAGGTTCCATATCTGCTCGTAATTGGAAAAAAGAGAGTGCTTGATCAAAGTCTGCAACTCTTGGTATGCGGAAAAAGCGCCCTTTAACTCTCTCTAAAGGTGTTAGACGGTATTGAGAAGTTAAGATCGAAGCGATATCGGTCTTAAGCTTTCTTGGCATAACAAAAAACGGTGAGAAAAACTCATTCACAATGAAAAATGCTTCATCTTGTATTACTCCTAAATGCATCCGTCTAGATCCTTTATCTGAAAGAATAGCGATATGACGGCTAAAGAGGGGAAATAGAAGGCAAGAAAGCAGTACAGGTCTTTCTTTCATTTCCTCGAGCTGATCGATGATATGTAAAAAAGAGAAAATCTCTTTTTTATGATCTTTTTCGATGAACTCTGCAAGAACAGGCAGCAAATGGGTTAGCATACCCGCATCTGCAAGATAGCGAAAAAATGTTTCGGCATGCCCTGATTCGAGCATCCTTAAAACTTCTTCTAGCACCCTTGCGGATGAACTTTTTAAAATTTCAGGTCTGCATTCAAGCATGGCCTGCATGGCGCTTTCTTCTATTGTAAAGGCAAGTCTTGCGCGAAACTTGATCAATCTTAGCATTCTAACGGGATCTTGTCTAAAGCGAGCATGAGGAGTTCCTATAACCCGTAGAATTTGTTTTTGGATATCTTTATAGCCTCCGACATAATCAATGATCGATTCGTTGGCAGCATCGTAGAAAAGACCGTTGATAGTGAAGTCTCTTCGCATGACGTCTTCTTCTTCATTACCCCAGGTATTGTCGCGAATAATTAAGGCATTTGTGTCAGTGTCGCCTGCTCGAAAAGTGGCAACTTCGATGATTTTAGGTCCAAAACGGACGTGGGCTAAACGGAATCTGCGCCCAATTAAAAGACAATTTTTAAAGATGCTTTTTACTTCTTCAGGCTTGGCAGAGGTGGAAATATCGTAGTCTTTAGGTTTATGGCCAAGAAGCAAATCCCTTACGGATCCTCCTACTAAATAAGCTGTAAAACCATGTTTATTAAGAGTCTCTAAGACATATAGAGCGTCTTTGTCGATGTCTTTTTTTGAGATCGAGTGCGATCCCTTGGGATAAATGTGCGGTTGCATACCGAGCAGATATAACATATTACTGGATAAAAACCTAGCAATAGATGTAAACTCGCGCCATGCAAAAAGTTCTTCTAGGTTCCTTGTTAGTTGCAGGAACAGCTATAGGGGCAGGAATGCTCGCTCTTCCTATTGCAACGGCAGAGGGAGGAGTTTTCCCTTCTTGGGTAGTCTATTTTCTTTGTTATCTCTTCAGCATGCTTACGGGTTTGATTTTTGTAGAGATAGGTCTTTGGCTGCCAGCCGGAGCAAATATTGTCACTATGGCATCTACTTTACTTGGCCCTTATGGAAGAATGCTTTCTTGGATTGTATATATATTTCTTTTTTACAGTCTTACGATTGCCTATATTGCAGGGGGCGGAGCTCTTGTTTCACTGCCTTTTGGCTACCAAGAAGCTAACACGTTGATTACGTTACTTTTTACTTCAGTATTCGCCTTTGCCGTCTATTCAGGAACTAAAGTGGTTAGTTTTCTCAATGCCCTTTTAATGGTGGGATTGATCGTTTCTTATTTTGGATTTTTATTCTTTGGTATCGGATCGATCCATTACGAAGTATTTGATCATATGGATTTTTCTAAAGCCTTCTTAGCTCTACCGGTGATTTTTACCTCTTTTAGCTACCAAGGAACGATCCCAAGTTTGCTGCAGTATATGAATCGAGATGCAAAAAAGATGCGCAAGGTAATCATCATTGGCTCTTCGATCCCTTTTGCAGTCTATTTGCTTTGGGATTTATTCATTAAATCGATAGTGCCGATGAATGATCTAGTAATAGCAGGACAAAGAGGGTTAACAAGTGTTGATCCTTTAGGGAGTTTTGTTCCTGGCTCTCCTATCTTGTTTTTAGGGAAATGCTTTGGCTTTTTTGCTTTAACAACCTCTTTGATGGGGGTAACTTTAGGTCTATTGGATTTCTTATTAGACTCATTAAAAATTCAAAAGACAAAGTACAATCGATTTGGTCTTGCCATTTTGATTTACGTACCCCCATTCCTTATTGCAACAACGAATCCGACCATATTTTTAAGGGCGCTAGGATTTGCAGGGGGATTTGGCTGTGCAATATTGCTTGGTTTATTGCCGATTTGCATGGTCTGGTCGGGAAGATATTTGAAGCATAAACCTAAAATAGAGGGAAGGCTCGGCGGTGGCAAAGCTCTTCTTATCCTGCTTTTTTTATTTGTATCTTGTGAGATCGTTCTTGAGATTTTAAAAGAGTTTATCTTTTAGTCCCTTCAACCACGCAGACCTCAGCTCCTAAAATTTTTTGATGATTTTTTTTCAAATTATCGATGAAATCCTCATCAAATTCTTCAGGCATGGATAGACCTGTTTTTTTCAGATGTTGAGCGAGATAGGGGTCATCGAGATCATATCCTATAGTCATAGAGCTAAACGGTGTCGTCAATCTTAGCAGCAAGGGCTTTTCTTCTCGTAAAATGATCCTCTCTTCATCTTTATATCTAAAATGGGTCTTGTCGATCTCTTGGATCTCAAAATGGATGGAAAAATAGATGTGTACTTTATAGCCGGTTATTTCCAGATCTTGCTTTAGCATGGTTAGATGAAAATCTAAAAAACTGATCGGGTTAATTGTCTGCTTCAGCCTTAAGATATCTTTGCCAAAAGAGGGCAGTTCTTGATCATTCCACACAGCATCTGAAGTAGCTGTTAATCCTCTCAAAAATAGGGTCTCTGAAATTTTTTTTGGATTTTCACAAGGTACTCTCAGAAAAGAAAGGTCGATGATTTCTTTACTTGTTGGGGGTAAAGGCAGTATGGTATGATCGGGGCTAGTTGCTTGTATATCTTCTAAAGTTGCGCCTATGTGAGGATTCCCATCTAAAATAATGACTAGATGGTCGCCTTGAGCTTGCCTTGAAGAGACAATAGAAAGATTGGCCTGTCGTTCTTCTCTATCCATTGTATCAAAAACGTTGAGCGCAAAAAAGCAGGATACTTTTTTATGCAATCGACATAATACATCATCGAACTCTTCTATCGTTAGATGATAAGAAGGGGTTTTCAAAAATAGCGCATCAGTCGACGATGGCTGAATTCTAATTAGCCTATCTGAAAGATCTTTTCGGATGGTATACCCGGCTCCGCTACCAATTTCTACAAAACTTCCCTCTTCTTTCATGTAGTGGCTAAAGATTTTTGTGATATTGGAATTTAAAACTTTTCGCGTAGGGTTTCTTGCCACGTCTAAAGGCTGCCAGCGGTTTTTATCGCTTAAAGGAGCTTTAGTTTGATCAAAAAGATGAGAGGCTAAAAGAGTTTTAAGCTCTTCATGGCTAAAGTGAGAAGAGGGCTCGAAAGGTTTGATTTCTAGAGGATCAAATGTGTCTTTAGCTTCTGCGATGATGAAGTTGTAATTAGCATAAGGAACAACAGTGATTTCATGCTGATCGTAGAGATCAAAACTTTTTACGATGGGGCAAAATCCTTGTGCTGAGATCAAATCAAGAGCGGGTTGTATGGCGCTATTTTGCAAAAAGAAGCTCTGAGAAGAAAGGTGAATATCTTGACCAAATGTGGTAAGTAAAATGTTTTTTAGTGTAGTATCTAAATAAGACATAAAATTCTATTAGCTAGATTGGATGTTGTTGATTTTCATAAAGTCTTCTTTCCAGTAGTAGTGATCAAGAAGAGAGCTTGTATCTTTTTTTGTGATCCAATGGGAAAGATAGAGAGCTTCGATGGATGCTAGGCCTCTTTGAGGATCGTCACATCCTGTTTGTTTTCTTGGATAGGCGGTCACAAAATGGTGCGGCAGGCTCCGTTTTTGTATCGGTGGAAGCGCTTTTAGCATTTTTTGGGCAAGATTCCAGCTTCCGTCGACAAGGAAAATTCCAAGATCTTGATCTTTTTCTGTTAAGATGGGAGCTGATAGATCGAGGATGAAGTAATTGTCTAGGCAGCCGATGAGTTCTAGTTGCTGCGGATAGCGGAAGAAGCGAAGATCAGATCGCCCTTCTAGACCTGTTAAGGAACATTTTTTAAGATTTTCTTTACGATGTCTTAAAATAATTGTAGGTAGAAAATTTGTCATGAAAGTACTCTTTAGGCAAAAAGTATAACATAGAAAAGGAAGTTTTCGCAAGATGATGCTTGCTACAATACTTGCTTTTGTGATGGCAGCTAAGATTCCTGTCACAGAAGATTTTGAAAAAGCGAAAAAAATTGCAGAGGTGCATGAAAGGCCTATAGTCCTTCTTTTCACAGGATCTGACTGGTCCAATTGGAGTAAAAAGCTTCTGCACGATGTTTTAGAAAACGAAGAATTTCAAAAATCTGTGACAAATACATTTGTCTTTGTCAAAGTGGATTTTCCTGAAGCAAATCATCAAGCAAGAGATTTGATGCAAGAGCATTATGAGTTAAAAGAACGCTTTGATGTACAAGATTTTCCCTGTGTGATTTTGCTTGATCACGAAGGATTTGAGATATCTCGATTAGGGTATGTGCCGCACGAACCTAAAGAATACGCTAAGCAGCTTCTTTCGATTTATGAAAAATACCAAGAACTTTTTTTTCAGATCAAATCTAGTGATCTCTCGCTATATAAAATTTCTGAATTAGAGCGTTTGTATAACGAAGCATGCAAATTGAGATCGCCGCACTTGGTTGGAGCAGTTTTGCAAGAAGGAATCAGCCGTGAAGAGGGTGTGTTTTTTCTTTTAGAGAAATATAGCCAACTATTTCGAATGGGAAAAAGATTTTCGCAAGAAGCAAAAGCGCTAAGAGATCTTATCACCAAAAGAGATGTGAACAATATGGAAGGGGGAATGCTCCGCTTAGCCCTTTTAGATTTTCAAGCCAATAGAGAAGAAGCGATCAAATCGCCAGAAGAGGTCGTTGAGCCCTTACAGCAATTCATCTTGAAATTCAAAGATCAAGAAAAAGAGACGTTGGCAAAGCTCAACTACATGATATCAGAGTATTTTCGCTCTCATGATGTTTTAGCTAAACAGTAAACAGAAAATGACCTATCTTTTTAAAAGAGTGGTCATTTCTTTTTTAGCTAGGGGGATTTTCCCTCTTCTAGAACTTTAAGAGGACTCTTTTTGTCCATAGAATCATAAAAGATGGGTGTGATTTCACAGTTTTTGATCATGATATCAGAAAGATTTTGATCTTTGATTTCTGCTATCAAAGATTTAATTGAAGTAGAGTGAGAAAAAACTGCGATTTTAGATTTGTCAGGAACTTTGTCTGCAATATCGAGTAAGCTTGTTTTCATTCTATCTACTAAAGTGCTTATCGATTCTTCACCTTCGATAAGAGTTTGCTTCCAGGCTTCTTTTTTTTGTGGAAATTTTTTGATGAGTTCTTCACGAAGAGTGCCGTAAAGACGTTTTTTTTCTTCTCTTGTGAGCCCTTCAGCGGCCCCTTTTTTTGCTTCTCTAAGGCTTGGAAGAATAGAAACTGCAACATTGAGTTTATCGGCAGTTGTTTTTGCAGTTTCTAGAGCTCTAGATAAATCAGAAGAGTAGATAAAAGAGATATCAGGATGCTCTTTTACTAGGATTTCAGATAAGGCTTTTGCTTGTAGTTTCCCTTCCTCATTTAGAGGAATGTCTTGCTGTCCTTGGATTTTCCCTATCTTATTCCAATCTGTTTGCCCGTGACGAATAAGAAGAAAACAGACCTCTTTTGCGCTAAGTAAGCTTGTGCATAAAGAAAAAAGAGCAAGTGTATGCGAAAAAGGTAAATATTTCATACAAATTCGGCGTTATCAAAAGTAGTGGATAGGCCCTTTATGTGGTGTTACGCTAAGAAGTTCCTTAGGGATTTCAAACAAAAAGCGCGAGGGATTAGAGGGCAGAGGCTTGCCGTTTCTTTTTCTCGATCTTGCCATGCTGAGTGTGAGGTATTTTTTAGCACGTGTGATAGCCACGTACATCAGACGGCGCTCTTCTTCTAAACCAGTTTCAAATAAGCTTTTTTCGTGAGGGATAATATGATCTTCTAGCGCTACTAAAAAGCATGCAGTAAATTCAAGCCCTTTAGCGCTGTGGAAAGTTAAAAGCTGAACGCGATCTTGCTTTCTTTCAGCATGCCGGGCTTTTTGCAAATCTAGAGCCGTATTTCCTAAAAAATCTCCAAGTGAAGCATTTTCTGTGCTTTTTTCGTACTCTTCAATGATTTTAGCAAAAAGTTCTACGTTCCCTTTTCTTGCCTCTTTTGCTTTTTCAGATTTCGTGTCCTCTTCGATCACATCGAGGTATCCTATCTCTTTAATGAGATAATCAAATCCTTGGGCTAGGGAATATTCCATTTCTTTTTCTACCCCTTCGATCAGCTCAACAAATTGCAAAAGAGCCGCTTTTTCGCTACTAAGCGACTTGATGGCTTCCCATAGGCTAAGATTATTTTCTTTGGCGTGCGCTTTGATCAGCTCAATTGTGCGAGGCGATATACCTCTTCTCGGATAATTGATAATGCGTAAAAGCGCTTCTGTATCTTTATTGTTCATCAAAAGACGCAAGTAGGCGAGTAGATCTTTGATTTCCGCCCTTTCATAAAACTCTGTTCCCTGAACGATATCGTAAGGTATTCCTCTTACCCACGAGCCGTTTACCTTTCGAGGTGTTTGCATGAGTGCTACCTCAAAAAGGCGAGAAAGACTGTTGGATCGATACAATATCGCGATTTCTGAGAAGGGGACTTGCCGCTCATTGTGTAAATAGAGTATTCGCTCTATTACAGATTGCACCTCTTCTTCTTCTGTAGGTGCATTGAAGATTTGGATCAGTTCCCCATGCTCTTGATTGCTCCATAAAACTTTCGGGTGTCTTTCTTCGTTATGGGCAATGACAGCGTTTGCTGCTGCTAGGATTGTAGGCGTTGAGCGGTAATTTTGTTCCAATTTGATCAATTCATCATACTCAAAGCGTAGAATGTGCTTTACCTCTGAGCCGCGCCAGCCATAAATAGACTGATCGTCATCGCCGACAACAAAGAAATTGTTGTGTTTTGAGGAAAGCAATTTCGCAAGTCGATATTGAATGGGGTTTGTGTCTTGGTATTCATCGATCATGATGAACTTGTAGCGATCTTGATAGCGAGCTAAAATTTCAGGATGATTTTCAAAAAGGCGTACCGTTAGCTCTAAAAGGCCGTCAAAATCGACAGCGTTGTAGGCTTTTAAACACTCTTCAAGTTCTTCAGCAAGTCCTGAGTAATAACCGATGCGCTCTTCTTCTTCTTTGGAAGAAGCTGCAGCTAATGAAGCTTTTCTGAGATCTGAAAGAGATTGAAATCCTAGAGGGAATTTCTGCTCTCCGCCACTTTTAGCAACGCTTTGCATAAGCCGTTGCATGTCCCTTTCATCGTAGAGGGTAAAATTGGTTAAATAGCCGAGATGGTGGATCTCTTTTTTTAACAAATGGAAGCAAAAGCTGTGGAAAGTAGTGAGTGTCAGCTCAGAGGCTTTTTCTTTGCCGATAAAAGAGGCTACGCGATGTCGCATCTCTCCAGCGGCTTTATTAGTGAAGGTGAGGCCTAAAATATTTTCTGGCAAGACATCATGTTTTTCTATGAGAAGTCGAATTCTGCTGATGATGACAGAAGTTTTGCCGCTGCCTGCGCCTGCAAGAACAAGGATTCTTCCACGTGTTGTGTTAGCTGCTCGCGCTTGTGGCTGATTTAACTTCATGAATGAATTTTTTAAAGTCTTTTAACGTACTTTCATAGGTAAGCATTGCTGCTTCACCTCTTGGACAAATATTCATGGCTATGGTTTTTGGTAAAGCTTGTTGATTCGTGCGGAAAGCTTCTCTGAAAAGACGCTTGATCCGGTTGCGATCATGAGCCTTACCAACTTTTTTGGATACGCTCAGTCCTAATTTGGGGGCCTCTTGCTCTTCAAAAGAATAGTTTACAATTAAGCACGATCCAACAAATTTAAGAGCCGATCTACGCAACTTGGCGTAGAGAAATTTTGAACGTATCCGCTTAGAACGGTCTAGACTGTCAATTGGTGACGTCCTTTCCTTCTTCTGTTCTTAAGTACGCGACGTCCTCCTGGAGTAGCCATGCGAGCACGAAACCCATGGACGTTTTTACGGCAGCGTTTGCTTGGTTGATAGGTTCTTTTCATGATACATCCTTTAATATAGAATGCAGATAGAGTAGCGAATCGGCAGAAAATTGGCAAGTAGGTTTTTTGGCTTGTTAATAAAACGTTGAGCGTGTAGTATGGGGCTCACTTATTTGAAAAAGGGTGAAAAATGAAAGTTAGAGCATCGGTAAAAGCGAATCCCGAAAAAGGCGACATCCTCGTTATTAGAAGAGGTGTACGTTATGTGATTAACAAAAAAGACCCTAACCGCAAACAGCGCCAAAAGGGAAGCAGAGCAAAATAGAACAACTGAGTAAAAAATCATGGCAAAAAAATCTTCAATCATCAAACAGCAGCGTCGAGAAAAAATGGTCAACCACGGCTGGGAAAAAAGACAAGAGCTGAAAAAAATTGTTTTCAGTCTTTATTCTACTCCTGAGCAGCGCTATGAAGCAATGTGCAAGCTTAATGAGCTTCCAAAAAATGCTTCACCAGTGCGTCTTCGCAACCGTTGCAAGATCACAGGACGCGTGCGTGGATATTACAGAAAGTTTGGGGTTTCAAGACTCTGTCTTCGTGAACTAGCGCTCAGCGGAAAAATTCCAGGAATGGTTAAATCCTCTTGGTAAGAGCCTAAAAGGGTAAAGCTCAAATTCATCGAATTTGAGCTTTTTTTCTTGTAAAATTCTGATTTATCCTTAAGCAACTAAGCGAAATTAATCTTCTTACTCTTGAAAGATGAACTGGTAGTTATTGAAATCCTTTAGTAGGATCCAATTTTCTATTTCTTCATTCCATATCAACGTAGAGGCATTGATCACGCCCTTAGTATACGCACACTTGATTTGATCTAGATTGAGTGGCCCCTGAGAGACCTTGTGGCTGTCGATATAGTACCAGTGGATTTTCGGATTTGTAGGTATTCGAGTCTTAGGCATAGCGATTTCGGCCGGAAAATCTTCCGGTGTCGCGGGTGATGGGTAAGCTGAAGCCATCACAAGAGAAGGTGCGGAGACCTCTTTTTTCTGAGGTGTAAGAAAAAGAATGATAAGGCCGATCAAGCCCAAGAAGAAACCGATAAAAAACCATAGATAGGGGTTTTTCTTTTTCTTATGTGCAACATATGCTGAAATGCATCCCAAACAAAACCAGATAAATACGATTAAAACGTGTAAATTTTCCATATATTTTATACCCCTATAAATTCATAGTAGCAATTCATAAAATTGAATGCTTTTGTTTTTTTTCCCCTTCCTTTACACTTGAAAGACAGTGGTAAGGAGACATTTATGTTAGATCAGTTCAATGATATGGATACTAAGGAACTAGATCTGCCTGACACCGTTTTTATCAGAGATATTGAAAGCCGCGTTTTTCAAGCAATAGCAATCAAGTGTCTTTCTGATATTAAAGGTATCGCTCTGATTGAGGGGACCTTGTTTGATAACTTGCTGGGCAGAGAAGGTTTAGATCGCGTTAAAGGGATTCACGTAGAGCAAGACTCTAAAAACCATTCTGTGAATATGAAAATAGAACTCAATATTGCTTACGGGATTTCTTTGCCGGAAAAAGCAGAAGAAATTCAAACTAAGCTTGTTAAGGATATTATTCAGTACACAGGATTGCATGTAGCTTGTGTTCATGTGGTATTTAAAAACCTCATCCCTGAGGAACGCTTCTTTAAAGAAGAAGCTGAAGAGCTCGCAGATACAATCGATGAAGAATTCGCTAATGAATTCTAAGTAGTTGATTCTTTACATCTATATATCCATTTTTTATAATGGCAGCCTCTTAAACAGTTAAAAAAAACTTTTTGAGAGGCTCTATGTCGGTTTTTTCATCTAAAGATGCTGGATTAAGCATTCTTATAAAAAGGGTATATGACGATTTCACCTCTTTCTGATGATTATAGTTATGGTTCTTGGCATACTGTATTTTCTCGTAAAGAAACCGGGCTTATTGTCATCTCTAAAGAATTCATTTCTTCTGTACATGTTCATTACAATCAAGAATTTGATGAAATGTTTTATGCTAATGTGGGTTTGGAATTGCACATTGCGCCATCGATTTCATATGCATGTCTAAGCACCCAGCCTGCAAATCTTGAAGCGGCCAAAGCAGTTTTTTATCACTTTATCGAACCCAAAATACCTGATATGGAAGAAATTGCACCTTGGGTAATAGGCAATCTTGCAGCAGAAATGTTAGAAAACGAGCTAGAGCATTCCCCGTGGTGGCAAAAGTATATGGTGCATTTACTCTATGAAGAATTCAGCACCTCGGATGAATTTTTTACGATAGCCTTTGGTGTATTCTCCTACCTTAAGAAAAATCAAAACTACAAATATCCGCTTAGCCAGACGGTTGAAAGGCTGCCTATGTATGCTGGAGGTTTGGCTTTTTTAGGAACAAAAAGAATCTATCAACCTCCTGCTAAAATGGATAGTGGTATACGCATCGAAATCACAACGGATCTTTATATTGCAGAGAATTTTTTTCATTGGCTCTCTTCGATTTTAGACGATGAGTTTCTCCATAGATTGAAGCTGCTTCTTGTAGAACAAGAAGCTTTTAACAAGATGATTACTATCGAAAAATTAGGACAAATCTTAGCCTGCTTTTATTACCAGTCCACTGATTATCAAGATAAAAAGAAAATAGATCTCTTCTTGATGGCTATGATTCGGATAGGATTTTTGAGCTTTATCGAACTTTTTTCTATTTTTGAATTCGAAAGAAGAAGCTTTGAATACCCAAATGAAATAAATGATTTTAAATACAATAGGTGAAAAATGAGTTCAATAGGGTCTCTTTATGGCTATCAAGATGTTAAAATTTATAGCCCGTTTATGAATAACATAGGGGATATGGTTCTTGGAAAAGAGGTGCGTGAAGAATATCGAGAATACCGAGAAATTTTGACAAGTAGAGATCTAACTACAGAAAAAAGCATCTGTTTTAGATTGGACCCTTCCTTTTTTCAAAATATTACAGCTTCAAAATTTATGGAAGATTCTGTATCTGGTGCTAGAAGTGTACTTTACAATGCTCTATATGCAAGAGGTTTACTTGATGTTAACGTTGATTCTTACCAATTAGGATCTTTTTTAGCAGAATTGGTTTTTGGATCTTATTCTCCTTTTATCACAAATATGACAGTCAATCAGAGAAGAAACCACTTGCCTAAGCTTCTTTTTGAGGAATTTCATTTTGATATACAGTGTTTTAAGGAAGTGCTTTCTTGGTATGTTTTCTCTTCAGCAGACAGGTGGAATAGCTTATCTTACGAAGAGATCCAGAAAAGATACAAAGCTATACAAGAAGGTGAGAATTGGCATTCGCATAGCAGCAATAAGGTGGTCTGTTACGAAGAATTTTTCATGATGAAACTCACTCAAAAGGTATGGATATCTAAAAATGTTGTCCATTCGCTTCTTCATGGATTGGTGGATGAAGCGGTAGAAGAAAAATTGATAGAAGAGATCTCTGTCGATTTTGGTGTAGATGGTCAGGAGTTTGGAAGAGCGATAGCAGAAATTCTTTGGAATCAGCCTGAAAAAAGCAAAAGGACGATAGCTCTTATTTTGCTTGGTCTTCCTCTGCTTATTTCAAAGAAATTTTTTGTTGAGTCGATGATTTCTTATTATTTTGAAAAAAGACAAATTCAATTAGAGGGTATAGGGGCTAGTCGCTTTCGTGAAATCTAGTGTAGATTACTTTAGCGTTTTGCTCGCTGATCCCTTTTACAGATAACAGCTCTTCCATACTTGCACTTCGGATGCGCTCAACACTTCCGAAGTGCTTCAATAAAATAGTTCTCTTGGCAGGGCCTATTCCCGCAATATCATCCAAAGCACTTTTGATAAGTCTTTGTTTACGCCTTTTACGGTGGAATTCTATGGCTCTTCGGTGCGCTTCATCGCGGATATTTTGGAGAAAAAATAACAAAGCGCTTTGATGCGGTATTGTAACTTCTCGATCTACTAAGCAAACACGCTCTTTAGTTAACCCTTTATCATGTCTTGCATCTTCTTTTGTTAAAGCAATGACATCAACTGTGGCAATTTCTAGCTCTTGTAGAACTTTTAAAGCTATATTGAGCTGACCTTTGCCACCATCCATAATGATGAGATCAGGCAGTGTGTTTTCTTGTTTTGCCTTGATATAGCGCCGATTTAAGACCTCTTTGAATGCGTTGTAATCATCTGTTGCAGTTGTTTTATAAAGGCGTGATAAACGGTTATCTTTTTTTCCGTCTATATATACAACCATGCTGGCTACAGGATCTGATTGATTGATGTTGGAAGTGTCAAAACAATCAATGCGCGCGGGAAAGTTTGCCAAAGAGAACATCTCTTGCATTTCAAGCAATAATTCCTCTTGAGACTCCTCTCTTAATCTTTGTGTTTCAAATTCAGCCTTAGTATTTTGGATGGCTAAATCGAGAATTTGTTTTTTTGAGCCTTTTTGGGGAAAGTGCAGGGAAGATCCAAGGATTTCTTCCATTTCTTTGTGATGTTCTAATATAAAAGGAATGAGAATTTCTTTAGGTTTTTCTGTTTGATTTTCATAGTGTTGTAGAAGAAATGATTCAAAAGTTTCAACAACTGATGAGGCGATGGATGAAAAGCGGTAGCTTTCTGAATCCACGAGTTTTCCTTCTCGGAAAATCAATTTCAAGATAAAGGTAAATTGCTCTTTTTCTAACATTCCAAAGGCATCTAGGCTTGTTTCTTTAGAGTATACAGAGGAGTTTTTCTCTTCTAAAATCCTTTCTATGTGCAAGATGGTTTTATAAATTCTACCCGCTTTTTCAAAATTGAGCGCATCAGATGCCTCTTGCATCTCTTCTTTTAATTCTTTTAAAATTTCTTGGTTTTTCCCTTGTAAAAACGCTAAACACTGCCTTACTACGGTGTCGTATTCTTCTTTTGAGCACATGTTGGCGCAAGGGGCGATGCAGCGCTTGATATGATAGAGTAGACATGGCCGTTTTCTTGAGTAAAGCTCACGATTTGAACATTCTCGAAGGGGAAATATGGTAGAGATAAGCTCTAAAGCTTCTCTTGCAGCAAGGCCGTTTGTGTAGGGACCAAATGCTTTGCCTTCATTTCTATTGAGATCTTTGTGCCGAACGAGTTTAGCCATCGGCCAGCGATCTTTAGTAGTAACGATCAGGCTGATGTAAGTTTTGTCATCTTTAAGAAGTGCGTTGTATTTCGGTTTATGCTTCTTGATAAGAGTATTTTCTAAAAGCAGAGCCTCTTTTTCTGAAAAAGTAACAATCGTATCGATTGAGCGGACTTTTGCAGTCAAAAAGGGGATCATGGCACGGCTGTCAGGATTTTTTGCAAAATACTGCTTGACCCGAGCTTTGAGATTTTTTGCTTTGCCTACATAGAGCACCGCGCCTTTGTCATCTTTCATTAGATAGACGCCAGGCTGGGTGGGCAAAGTCTCTATAATCGTTTCTTCCATTCTGCGATTAAAAGTAAAGCCTGCATTGGGGTTAATTCATCAAGATTGATCGCTTGCAAAGCTTGAAGGATTTCATCTTCGCGGTGTTCATCATTAAATAAGGTGAGCTGCTTTTCTTTTGATTTCTTCTTTTGAGGAAGAGCTTCAAGTTCAGTGAGACGAAGTTTTGCTTTAAAGAGCACTTCTTTTGGAAGTCCAGCAAGTTTTGCTACATGGATGCCATAGCTCTTATCAGCTCCGCCTGGAGCAATTTTGTGCAAAAATACAATTCCTTCATCTGATTCGTGGACAGATACACGGAAATTACGCACGGTTTTATGCTGTTTTTCAAGTTCAGTGAGCTCGGTGTAATGCGTTGCAAAAAGAGTCTTAGGGGATAAACCTTCTCTTAGTAGATATTCTGCAACTGCCCAAGCAATCGATATGCCGTCGTAGGTGCTGGTGCCTCTTCCTATTTCATCAAGTATAACTAAAGACTTCGCTGTCGCACTGTGCAAGATGTTGGCAGTTTCTGTCATTTCAACCATGAATGTCGACTGCCCTTTGGATAGATCATCACTAGCTCCAATACGGGCAAAGACCTTGTCGATGATTTTGATTTTAGCATGATCTGCAGGCACAAAGCTTCCAATTTGCGCTAAAATAGCGATCAAAGCTACTTGGCGGATGTAGGTCGATTTGCCTGCCATATTTGGCCCTGTAATGAGAAGCAGTCTAGAAGAAGGGCTTAGCAATGTGTCATTCGGAATGAATGTTCCAAAAGAGAGCATATTTTCGACGATAGGATGCCTTGCTGCTTTGAGCTCTAGCAAATCTTCGGAGCATATCTCCGGTTTAGTCCATCGATATTTTTTTGCTGCAGATGCTAAAGAACAAACAGCGTCAATCATCGCTATAGATGAGGCGATGTTTTGCAGATCTTCTGCATGAAGAGCGATTTCATCGATCAATTGTTTGAATAAACGTTCTTCAATTTCTAAAATGAGATTTTCGGCATGGAGTATTTTTCTTTCATACTCTTTAAGTTCAAAGGTTGTGTAGCGCTCTGCACCCAGTAGAGTTTGTTTTCTTTCAAACTCGGCAGGGACTTTATTAGTTTGACCTTTTGAAACCTCGATGTAATAGCCAAAGGCTTTAGTGTAGCTTACTTTGAGTGTTTTGATCTCAAGTTCATTCTGCAATTTGGCTTGGTAATTTGCCATCCAAATTTGGCTATTTTGACGAAGAGAGCGAATTTCATCAAGCTCTTCAGAAAATCCTGGTTTAAAGACATTCCCTTCACTTATTCGATAAGGTGGATCTAAGACAATAGCATGATCAATTTTTGTAGCAATAGAAGATAGATCGACAAGCTGAGAATTCGCATTTCGGAGAATGTCAGCTGTTGATTGGTTTAGATGCTTTTTGATAAGAGGGATCTGCTTGATGGATTCGCTAAGGGAAAGCAAATCCCTTGGAAATATATGACCGGTTTTGATTTTCATCACAAGGCGCTCTAGATCCCGAACTCTTTCAATTTTTAAAGGAAAAGATTGAAAGAAATCGATGGCTGATTGTCTATGGAGAATCCCTTTTTCAGAAACTAAGGGGTGAAATACCCAGTTTCTCAGCAAACGAGCTCCCATAGGAGTAGAAGTGAAATCTAGATGTTCAAAGAGTTTTTCGATCTCAAGATGTTTCGCTGTAGTGGGATCTATTCCCATGTAAGCAGAATTGGTTTCTTTTTGGATCTTTTGGATATGTGAAACGCTATGACCTAAATCGTCAGATATGTAGCGAAGTAGCGATCCTGCTGCAACGATAGCGCTAACCATGCTTGTAAGGCCGAAACTATCGAGAGAGTGGATGCCGAAGTGACTACAGAGGGTGTTTGTAGCAAGTTTAAGATCAAAATAGCCATCTTCTTTAGATCGGGTAATCGCGTCAGTTTGGCAAGGAAATTTTTTGGAAATAAGGAGCTCTTTTGGAGCTCTTTTATAAAGCTCATCTTTTAGCTGTGTTTCATTTTCAAATTCAAGAGCGATCATCTCTCCAGTGTAAAGGTCAATCAATGCTAAGCCATAACTTGCATTGATTCTTGCTATAGCGCCAAAAAATTGGTTTTGCTTTTCAGAAATCGAATTGGTTGTAATATTTGTCGCAGATGAGACGGTACGAACGATTTCTCTTTTAACAAGCCCCCTAGTTTCATTAGCTTTTTCTACTTGCTCTGCTATTGCAACCAAAAATCCTTTTTTTACTAGCCGGTCAAGGTGCCCTTCTAAAGAAACTGCAGGAATGCCGCTCATAGGAACGCCTTGACGCTTAGTTAATGTAAGCTCTAGTTCGCTTGATAAGATAGCAGCATCGTCGTAGAAAGCTTCATAAAAATCGCCTAGTCTAAAGAGTAAAAGGGCTTCTTTGGCTTCTTCTTTGCATTCATGCCATTGCTGCATCATAGGGGAAGTTTTGATCATCGCTGTATCCATAATCGTAGTTTTTGCCCCCACGTTAATTTTTTTGCTTTACCAGGTTCTGCTAAAGCTGTTTTGGCTTCGTCTATCGCTTTAGAAATTTGCAATATGATCCCTTCACACCATTTTTGAGACTCTTCGATTTCGTTTTGCAAAAGTTGCAGCTGCTTTACAATCTCTTGCGGGCTTTTCGTAACGGTTTCTAAGGGGTTTCGTATTTGATGCCCTTTGATCATTTGCCGTAGTTCAAAGACTTCGATCAGCAAGGGGAGAAAGGTCTTTTTGAAATCTTCCCTAGTGCTCTGCCTCTTAGGGGTAGAGATGATTTTTTTCACTGGCTCATCAACAGGTCTAGCAAAAGAGTGAGGATCGACACCTAAGGAAAAGGGGTCGAGGCGCGTGTAGACTTTCTTGTGGAATTGATCATTTTTCATGGGTTACTTACAATTTTTTACCTTTCGTAAATTTCTGTAAAGGGTATTCCTTCACTACTTTGGTCTAAAAAGGGATTGATTTTAGGTTTGGCTTGGTTGTGAAAGAAGATTATAAATAGCAAAAACCAAAGTGAGTAAAAAAGTAATTTATTTAATTTTGGTTTGAGGGTGCTATTGATTGTTGAGTTTTGTCTATTTTGTTATGATCTTTTTTCTAAAAATAAAAATAGGAGAGGTATGGGATATAATGTAACGGCTGCATTCAATTGGATTCGCACTGTTCATGAAGGTTCAGGCACAGTAAGGGAGCTTATATTAGATGAAAACATTGAGGGTTTATCTGTTTCAGAAATCTATGCTCCTCGTGGCAACATCTTTCTTCCTATGCTTGTAGCAGCTAATAAAAACTATGGGGTTGTTTGGTTAAACGGACCCGGTACGGCCCTTTTTGCTAGAGACAATGGCCCTAGCAAAATAGAGGCCTTTTTTAGAGAATTTGAGCCAATATTGCCTAGCTTTGATCAAGAATTTGGTAAAATTGACGCAAAAACTCTTACAGCAACAAAAGAGTTTATTGCCGTTTGTTATGAAAAAGGGGTAGTGATCAAAAATGTCAAAAAAGAAAGTACTTTACACATAAAAGCTCAAGAAGTTCGCAAAATGGAATTTAGCCAAGAGAGTGTTAGTCTGGTTTTTGACAGCTTTAAAGCTACATATGCTCTTAGTAATGCAAATAAAAATAACAGGTAATCTCCTTTAGCGCTTTTTAGCCTTTATGAGATTTAACCAAACAAGTATCCTCAAGCCATGTACGCTAAAGAAAGTCTAGAAGAGCTTCGCTCAAAAATTCAGCTGATTGAAGTGATATCGCCTCATGTGCGCTTAACTAAAGCGGGGGGGTATTACAAGGGGCTCTGCCCGTTTCACTCAGAAAAAAGCCCCTCGTTTGTAGTCCAATCAGGAGATTCTCATTACCACTGTTTTGGCTGCGGAGCGCATGGCGATGCGATAGCTTTTTTAATGAATCATCTACAAATGACTTTTAGCGAAGCTGTAGAGAGCTTAGCAGAAAAATTTGGTATTCAGCTTCAAGCTAACGGTAAAGAAGAAGTCAAAGATCCTCATGTAGCGCCTGCAAAAGCGGCCTTAGAAGATGCTGCGGAATTTTTCCACTACTTTTTACTTCACACAGATGAAGGGCATGAAGCGCTTCGCTATCTCTATAAAAGGGGATTTGACAACGAATTTATTGTCCATTTTAAAGTAGG
>VGMA01000007.1 GCA_016866575.1 Chlamydiota bacterium | reverse complement strand
GCCGAAGTGTGAAGTCTTCCCTGCGCTTCCGTTTTAGGAACGCGCTGCACTCTGTGAATTCCTGCTTCATATTGCATCAATCGATGCACATTTGGCCCAGAGACAACAAACTGATACTCTTTATAGCCACCCATCTCAGAAGGGGTCGACGAAAGAGCTTCTGTCGCCCAACCTTTCTTAGCAGCGTAATTCAGATACATACGGACACAGTCACCAACGAAAATGGCTGCTTCGTCCCCACCTGTACCAGCTCTAAGCTCTACGATCGTATTTCTATGGTCATTAGGGTTAGGAGGAACAATAAGAGTGTCGATCTCTTTTTCTAGTCTAGAGATTTTTTCGTTTAAAGAAGCACCTTCTTCTTCTAGCATTTGAACAAATTCAGAATCTTGCTCTGTGCGCAAAAGTATGCGATTCCCTTCAAGGTCTTTTCTAGCCTTTACAAGGGAATCCCAAGCTTCTTTAAGTTCTGTAAGATGTTTATGCTCAGCTGTGAGCTCTAGGTAACGCTGACGGTTTTGCATGAGCTCAGGAGCTGCGAGCTCCTCTTCTACTTCAGATAGTCGCGAGAGGAGTTCGAGAACTTTTTTTTCCACTAGTCACTCTTCTTAGCTGCAGCTTTCTTTTTTGCAGGAGCTGCTTTTTTTGCAGTAGCTGCTTCGCTAACTTCTTCTTTTTTCTCAACAAGAGCAGGTCTTGCATAACGTTTTGTGAATTTCTCAATACGTCCTTCTGTGTCGATCAAGCGAGAAGATTTTGTGAAGAAAGGATGTGATTTTGAGCTCACTGGAACGAGGTATAAATCGTACTCTTTTCCTTCAAAAGTTGTTGTCTGTGTTGTTGCAACTGTGCTAGCGCAAAGGAATTTTTCTCCGTTCGTAGTGTCCATAAAGACAACATTACGATACTTTGGGTGAAGGTCTTTTTTCATTTTCTCTCCATTTCAATAAAAACGGTTCCAGCATATCTGTTCAAAACTATTTTCTCAAGTGATTTTTCGCCTTGCTAGACAAGGGCTCGAAACCATTTAAAAAATACAAAAGGTGTAAAAAAAAATCTGCTAAATAAAAATCGCATCCTGGGGATGAAAAAAGCTGCTTTAACGCTAATTAAAATTTTATCAATTAAGAAGTTACATACTTCTACTTGATGTAGTTGCACATAAGATCTGATTTCACTATAATGTAGATACTTATGAATAAAAAACTCTACATAGTTAAATTTTTTGCGATGATATCCCTAGCCATCAGTCTGATTGCCGGGGTTACAGACCATATATTCCCAGCGCTTTTTGGAGCTTACACTTTATCTTGGTGTTTAGCTTTGCATCCGCTTGGAATAGCTAAAGGATTTTATTGGCAGATCTTTACCCACCCTTTTATCCACCCAGCTCCTCACGGTCTAGATCTTCTATACCTTATTAGCTTAGGCTTTTCTTCCTACCTTTTGTGGAAAATCGGGACTATGATCTCCGTGCAAAAAGGCTTGAGACATTTTCTTACACTTTTTTTTACAAACACGCTTATTAGCTCTATCGTTGCTTTAGCTGTATTTTATTTTTCAGGCGCCCCTGCTTTGCTTGCCGGCGGAACACCTATTGTGTACGCGCTGCTTTTGGGGATGATATTTTTGTTGCCAGAAGTAGACCTTCTACTCTTTTTAGCGATTCCTGTTAAGGCGAAGTGGTTTATTTTAGGATCGATGGGAGCGTTTTTATTGATTGATCTATCGCACGGTAATTTTGTCCATTTTTTCAGTGTGCTAACCACGCTAACTTTTACCTATTTTTACTGCCTAATTTCCTGGAAGATCCACAGTCCTTTTAAAGCTTTACGCTCTTTTGAAGATTTATTCATTTTTAAAAACGGCGAAGACTCTCTTCAAAATTATGCTTTTAAGTCAAAAATCTACGACATTAGAACAGGTAAAATTTTACTCAACGACGAGCTTTTTGTAGACGCATGCCTTGCAAAGATCGCAGATAAGGGCAAAGACTCTCTTTCATGGAGAGAAAAATGGCGCTTAAAAAAGATTTCTAAGAAGAAGAGAAAAGCTCTGCTCTAAAGGCAGCTTGCACCATCTTCATGCCCTGCAACACCCCTTCTTCATAACGAAAATAGGGGTGATTTTCTAAAATAGGATAGTCAAAAGGCTGCAATAGATCTTCTTTAGAAATATTGTGAACATAGCGCTGAGCTATAGATAACAGCTTATTTTCTTGCTGATCGATCATTTCTTCAAGTATCTTCTCCATCGCTCCTCTTTTTTTGAAAAAATTTCTGCAAAATACGTTTAGCCTCTTCTTCAAGTAAGCCGCCCTCTCCCGCAAGATGGCCTCCAAATCTTAGGTTTGGACACCCCCAAACAACTCTAGAAATCCTTGAGTGTTGTATTGCTCCAGCGCACATCATGCAAGGCTCTACTGTGACATACAGAGTCGTATCTAAAAGGCGCCAGCCGCCGAGTGTTTGCGATGCTTTTTCTATGCAAATCAACTCTGCATGTTTAGTCACACAAAACTCTTTTTCTATAGAGTTTCTTCCGCGGGCAATAATTTGATTTTTATAAACCAAAACAGCTCCTATGGGAACCTCATCTTCTTCAAATGCGATCGAAGCTTCTCTTAGAGCCTCATGCATATAAAAAATATCGTCTTGGCTAAACAAAATTTGACACCTTTACTTTATTATGGCAAGTTTGCTACAATCTGTTTAGAAATTTTAAGCACAAACTAGATTAGTGGTCCAGCTTTAAGGGAGAAACGACATGTCACTAGATAAACACACTAAAGAAGAAGTTACCAAAAAATTCCAGCTGCACGAGAAGGACACTGGATCTGCTGACGTTCAAATCGCGATTTTAACAGAGCGCATCATTGAGCTAACACACCACCTAAGACTCAATTCAAAAGATCACAGCAGCCGTCTTGGACTTCTTAAGCTTGTAGGACAAAGAAGAAAACTTCTCGATTACCTCCAAGAAACAGATACTCCACGTTACCTCAGCTTAGTTAACAGATTAGGCCTACGTAAGTAATCTCTGTCTTCTCGCAATTATCTTAAGCGCTACCATCTGTTGGTTTAGCGCTTTTTTTCTTACAACTCATCAGGAGTATCAATGAAACACAATACTTTGACAGTAGCTATCCAGGGCAAAGAACTCGTTTTCGAAACAGGGAAAGTTGCAAGACAAGCTAACGGAGCTGTCATGTTGAGCTCTGGCCATACAACTATTTTGGCCACAGCATGCGCTACTAAACAAGCAGGACCAGATGTAGACTTCTTTCCACTGCGTGTTGATTACCAAGAAAAATTTTCTTCAGCAGGAAAAACGCTAGGCGGCTTCTTAAAAAGAGAAGGAAAGCCTACTGAAAAAGAAGTTCTTGTATCAAGACTCATCGATAGACCTATCCGTCCTATGTTTGAAGATGGATTTTATAATGAAGTACAAATCCTTTCCTATGTTCTTTCTTATGACGAAAATCATGCAACAGAGCCTTTAGCTATTTGCGCTGCTTCAGCAGCACTTGTGATTTCTGATATCCCGCTTATTAAGCCAGTTGCTGGCGTTCGCGTTGGTATGAAAAACGACATGTTTATCATCAACCCAAGCGAAGCAGAACTTGCAGGTTCTGAGCTAGATCTCATGCTTGCTGGAACAGAAGATGCCATTTTGATGATCGAAGGATATGCAAAATTCCTCACAGAAGAAACTGTTCTTGCTGCAATCGCAGAAGGTCATGAAGCGATAAAAACAATCTGTAAAGCTCTCTCAGATTGGCAAAATGTGGTTGGAAAAGAGAAAATGAAAGCTGAGCTACGCTTACCTCCACAAGAGCTTGTTCAATCGATTGAAAACATGGTAGGTGAAGAACTTAGCGCTTGCTATACAATCAAGCAAAAACTTGAAAGAGAAGCAGCTATTGAGAAAGTTACTGAAAAAGTGAACGCTCATTTCTTGCCAGAAGGTCAAGAAAATGCTCACTCCCCTTCAATCGTGCAAGCGGCTTTCAAAAAAGTCTCTTCGAAATTGATGCGCAAAGTAATTTTAGAGAAAAATATCCGCTGCGACGGAAGATCAACTACTGAAATTAGACCTATTTCTATCGAAACATCATTCTTAGGACGCACTCACGGAAGCACTCTATTCACTAGAGGAGAAACCCAGACAATTGCGGTATGTACTCTTGGTGGCGAATCGATGGGACAAAGATACGAAGATCTTCAAGGTGAAGGTCTACGCCGTTTTTACCTACAATACTCATTCCCTCCTTTCTCTGTAGGAGAAGTAGGACGTGTAGGCGCTCCAGGAAGACGTGAAGTTGGTCACGGAAAACTCGCAGAACGCTCTTTACAAGCAATTCTACCTGCTTCTGAAGCTTTCCCTTATACCATTCGCTTAGAATCGAATATCACAGAATCTAACGGTTCTTCTTCAATGGCCTCAGTATGCGGCGGCTGCTTAGCAATGATGGATGCAGGCGTACCTATTAAAAGACCAGTTGCCGGAATCGCGATGGGGCTTATCCTTGAAGAAGGAAGATTCTCTATCTTGTCAGACATTCTTGGAGTAGAAGATGCCCTTGGAGATATGGATTTTAAAGTTGCAGGTGACCAAGATGGAATCACTGCATTCCAGATGGATATCAAAGTAGAAGGTATCACCCTAGACATAATGAAAGCGGCACTTACACAGGCAAAAGAAGGTAGAATCCATATTCTACAAAAAATGCTTGATGCGATGCCAAAATCAAGAGAAAATCTCTCTAAATATGCTCCACGCATTGAATCTATACAGATTAAACAGAGCAAAATTGGAACAGTGATCGGCCCAGGAGGAAAACAAATCCGAGCGATTATTGAAGAAACCGGTGTAGAAATCGATATCAATGACGAAGGCATTGTCAATATCTCTTCTAACAACGCAGAAGCTTTAGAAAAAGCTAAGGCGATTATCCACAATCTAACTGCTGAAGTAGAAATCGGCAAGGTATACAAAGGACCTGTTGTAGGGATTCAACCTTTCGGAGTTTTTGTAAAGCTAGTTGGTGGTAAAGAAGGTCTATGCCATATTTCTGAGCTTTCTCACCAAAGAGTGCAAAATATCGAAGATTACATCAAAGAAGGTGATGAACTAGAAGTCAAAGTTTTAGACATCAACGACAGGGGACAAATCAAACTCAGTCGTAAAGTTCTTCTTCCTCCTCCGCAAAAGAAAGCCCCCTCTTCTACAGAAGAAGGTCAAGGCTCTTAAATTTAAGGCGATGCAAGCAACCCTTGCATCGCTTTTTTATCCAATATCCTCTACTACAGTTTGTGCTTTTTTCCACCTAAGCGATTAAAGAAGCCAAGGTCTAAGTAGATACAAAATTTTAGCAGCCCTTAGTATTGATCAATAGCATCTAGTCAATCATAATTTGATTCTAATTTTTCCTTATCCATTAAAATATGCAATCACTAGGCCAGCAACAACCATTGTAATCACTTAATTGACCAGGTAAGCAGCACGTATCAAGGGCACATATTTGATTATTTGGACAACAATTATTACCACATCCTCTTGATCCAGATTGACAGCACACACCGCTTGAGCAGACCTCCCCTTTAGAAGTATCGCAGCAGCTATTATTACAGCCTGTAAGACCAGTAGGACAACAAATACCGTTAGAACATACTTGACTAGAAGAACAGCAAATACCATTACAAACGAGATTTTGATTGCAGCATTGGCCATTCAATTCTGCATATCCAGAAGGGCAGCTGCATAGGCCATTCAATTCTACATACCCAGAAGGGCAGCAAATGCCGTTAGAGCATACCTGA
Organism: Chlamydiota bacterium; assembly: GCA_016866575.1. GTDB lineage: Bacteria > Chlamydiota > Chlamydiia > Chlamydiales > VGMA01 > VGMA01. The sequence continues at coordinate 20,196 of VGMA01000007.1, read as the reverse complement.
CCAGATTGGCAGCAATTACCATTGCAAACTAAAGTCGGATCACAACAAAGGCCATTTACTCCTACTTGATTAGTAGGGCAGCAAATACCGTTAGAGCACACCTCTTTTTCGGAGCATAAATTACCGTTGCAACCGGTATCACCTTCATTGCAACACGCATTCAGCTCACATGAAGTAGTCAATTCACCACCGCTGAGAAGGCAATTTTCCGTGCTTTCTTTATTAGAACAAACATAACTACATGTATAACCTTGAATGCTCGGATTGTATTTATCGCAATTTTTGCAATAACTTCCGCTTTGATAAGGACAGCTACCCCGACAAGAGCCCATCTGACCTTTACAATTATATGCATCACTTGAAGGAACACAACTACTTATCCATTCATAACCAGGATTTTTTAAGCAATTTTCACATGTTATATTTGTAACTTCTGTAGAATCGCTTTTATTGATACATTTCATCGATAAAGAGAAATTGGGCTTACATGGCGAAAAGGCTTTAGTTATCACGCTACCGCCATGACTTATACAATCTGCAATACTGCAATTACAATCTTCAATACTACAATAATAATTCGTACAAACCATTTCAGCTTGATATCCAGCTGGTACTGTTGCAGGAAAAGTATCACAGTTCCAACAATTTGCACTTGTACCTATTTTATATGGACATGTGCTATTGCATTGTGATGGAGTTGTATCATTTTTTAACCCCTTGCACTGATAATCACACTGATTCGTCGCTATGCATCCATAAACCCATTCAAAACCATCATTTTTTAAACACTCATAGCAGTTCATACCTTGAATAAATGGTTGATTAGGCAAAGCTGTATTTACACAAGCGGTCGCCATACTTGTACCTTGTGGACAAGAGGGAGTACTTGATCCTACGTTTTTATTTTTTTTCATCAAATTCTCCTTAGATTATGAACAAATACCGTATCCAAGCCCACCTTCATTGGTATAAGTCTTTGCAGTAAAATAGGGACAATTTGGACATTTACTATTTGGTGCAAGACAAGTAATGGTGCAATACCCTCCCTTACTCATGCAATCAGAACACCAACCAGTATCTTTTGTGCCTATACTTAAATAACTTCCAAATAAACATATTTGACAAGGGGTACTGCCCTGAGGACATGTAAAATCAGCATTTGGATTTAAGAGAGTAGACGGATAGCTATTTGAAGTGGCGCATTGCTGATACCAAGAATATCCATTCGTTAGACAAGTTTGAGGATCTTTGAGTTCAGGAAGCGCGACAATTACAGGCTGAGAAGTATTATCATTATTAATAAAAACGCATGTTCCGGCAGGACAGTGAAGTGAGCTAGAAGAAGGACATCCACCTTGATTTGCTGGATTGCATGGATTTGAACAGCTCATCTATCACACCTATAAAAAAATTCTCGCTAAAACTAAAGGTAGCATTAGCGAGAATTAATAGATGTAAACAATTGACTATTAGTTAAGTAGCCGGCTGCATGCTTTCACCGCCATTCAAATTAGTAGGTAGCGGTGGAGGAAGCTTGTGGCTTTTCTTCTCGATTTCTTCAATTTGATGTCTTTTTTCATCAAAGCTCCAGCTTCCGCTCATGATCTTCAAAACATCTTCGCGATCAAGTGTTTCGAATTCTAATAGAGCTGCCGTCATGATTTCCATTTTTTCTCTATTTTCTTCGATAACTCTTTTTGCTGTGTTGTAAGCATCTTCTAAAATCTTATTCAATTCAGCATCGATCACTTCTGCTGTTTTCTCTGAATAGGCTTTTTCAGATACACCTACAAAATACTTGGAATCTCTTTCTTCTCCAAGAGCCACTGGGCCTACTTTCTCTGACATACCCCATTCGCAAACCATGGCTTTAGCTAAAGCTGTAGCTTGTTTAAAATCCATTTGCGCACCACTTGAAGAGTCATGGATAAAGAGATCTTCAGCAACTCTTCCTCCCATAAGCACTGCAAGCTGGATGTAAAGCTCTTTTTTCCAGTAACTTACACGATTGCGCTCAGGCAAGAAGTATGTAGCACCTAGTGATGAACCTCTAGGGATAATAGTCACTCTATCCACAGGATCTGAGCTTCCTAATACAAGACCCACAACCGCGTGGCCCGATTCATGGTATGCTGTGTGCTTTTTATCAGCTTCTGTTAGCTCTAATGTTCTTCTTTCTTTACCAAATAGAGCTTTAGCTGTTGCGTGCTTGATATCTTCCATATCAATTACTTTCTTATGCTTGCGCGCTGCGATAAGAGCTGCTTCGTTGAGCAAATTAGCAAGAACAGCTCCTGAAGCACCAGGAGTTCCTCTAGCGACATATTGCAAATCAACATTTGGATCGAGCTTTAACTTTCTTGCATGTACTTTAAGAACTTCGTATCTTCCTTTAATATCAGGAAGTTCAACGTGTACTTGTCTATCAAATCGACCGGGTCTTAAAAGAGCTTTATCAAGTACATCAGCTCTATTGGTAGCAGCAATGACAATAACACTCTCAAAAGAAGTGATTCCGTCCATTTCAGTAAGCAACTGATTAAGAGTCTGCTCTCTTTCGTCATGCCCTCCGCCAATGCCTGTACCTCTATGACGACCTACAGCATCGATCTCATCGATGAAAATGATGCAAGGTGCACTTTTACGCGCTTGATCGAACATATCTCGAACTCTTGACGCCCCTACCCCTACAAACATCTCTACGAAATCTGATCCGGAGATAGAGAAGAAAGGAACTTTCGCTTCGCCGGCCACAGCCTTGGCTATCAAAGTTTTTCCTGTTCCTGGCAATCCGACAAGGAGCACACCTTTAGGGATTCTCCCTCCGAGGTTTACATAGCGTCTTGGATCTTTAAGAAAATCGACGATTTCTTCTAGCTCTTCTCTTGCTTCTTGAATACCAGCTACATCATCAAAAGTAACGCGCACTTTATTTTTATTCAAAAGCTTTGCCGGCGATTTACTGAAATTCATAGCCGAACTGCCCATACCTTTCATCTGACGAGAGAAGATGAAATAAAAGAGCATCCCGATAAGGGCAATCGGTAGAAGTGTAAAAATCCAGTTGAAGTAGTTTGGAGCAGGTTCTTCACTCTTGAATGTTTTATCAAGTAACGCTGTTCTTTGCTGATCTGGAGCTTGGAAGGTTAATGATGTATTTTGAGGGAAATTTTCCCATTCTGACTTAGCTTGCAAGTACCAATAATGGAATGCCTCAGGATCTTGTTTTTCTAATGCGTTTGTAGAAAGCTCTTTATCTTGGAAAAACCAAATCACATCTGCAACAGAAGCTCTCGCTTTTTGGAGCTTTTCATGATTTTTTTGGTACTCAATCTGTAGCGTATGGTATCTTTCTAAATATTCGTAATACCCTCTAACTGAGCGTAGCTGTATGAAATTAGGAGTATTTTGTTTAAGATCTGCTTGAACGACTTCTAAAACAACTTGCTCTTCTAATACGCGGGTGGTGTTTTGATAAACTACCCATTTATCTTCTATAGACATGCTCTCAGAACGAAGTGTGGATAGAACTGTATCTTCTAACCCTTGAAGACGCGACTTCAATAACTCACTTCCGATACCCACTTTTTGTGAACGATACGCCTGAATCAATGCTAAAAGCTTTTCCCCTGCTACATCATTTTTCCCTTCAGGGCCCTTAGCAATCAATGCTTTGATTTGGGCCAAAGAAAGCATTTGAGGAGAAAGCGGCAATGCATCATATATCGTCAAAGCATACTCAGAAGGTACATCCGTACTTTCAGGAATAACTACAAGCCCTTGCTTATCAATAGCTATACCGCTGAGAGCTAAAAACATCTCAACACTACCTATGGCTTTTTCTCTTAGAAGCGCTAGATCTGCAGAAATAGAGCGGATATCAGCGTCCATTTGCTGCTCACTATGTAATAAGGTGAGATAGCGGTAGCGACTTTTAGCTTCCTCAGACAGCATATCTTGGAAGCGACCTCTAAATAAAACCAGATTATCGTTTTGCGAGATCTTCTTACTATCTTCAGGTTTTACAAGCTGAAGGTTATGTAAGTGTTCCAGCTGGTAAGAAAACGATACAGGCGCCGATTTAACATCGGAAAGGTTCTGTATGGTGAGAATAACAAAAACAGCGGCAATCAAAAGAAGAATAAAACTTCCCGAAAAACCACCTTTCTTTTCTGGTTTCATATCTTGACTCATAATATTGTATAAACAATTTTTTCTATCCTTGAACCATGTATTACAATGGTGGTATTAGATTTTCAAGATTACTTTAACAGAATCTAACGATTTTGTCTTTCCAAGAATGAAAATCTCTCCCCTGCTTGCAATCCAGGTTCCTTCTTTTCTTACAACCTGTACCCGCTTTTTATGCAAGAGCGCTTTAATTAACAAGTCACATTCTTCTTGAGAAAGCCCCACTTGGTGCTGTTTTGATGCTTTCATTAGAATATACTCAATATCAAGCTCATAAGCTCCGAAGGATTCCTTGGATTCAAGGTAATCCTTTAATCTATAAGCTCTTTTGCTTAGTTGCACAAGATTGTTTTTAATCTTCTTGCCAAAATGCTTTTCTAATAAAGGAATGAGGTCATTGCGTAAGCGTGTTCGTAAAAAATGGGGGTCTTGATTCGTTTTATCGATAAAATAACTTATATTTCTTGCCTCTAGCCAGTCTATGATCTCTTGCTTTTCATAATCTAATAAAGGTCTAAGCACCTTCAGATTACGAATGATTCCACTTTTTCTCATTCCCCCAAGGTTTTCTAAATGAGCTCCTTCAAATATCCTCTTTAAAACTGTTTCAGCTAAGTCATCCTTATGGTGGCCTAATATTAATGCGCTAGCGTCTACTTTCTCATATACCTCTTGAAAAAAGCTGTACCTTTCTTCTCTAGATCGATCTTCTAAATTACTCGATCCTGAAAGGTTGAGTTTTTTGAAATGGAAATGGACACCCTTCTTTTCTGCATTTTTTCTTAAAATATCCGCTTCTATACGACTTTCTTCTCTCCAGCCGTGATCCACATGGGCTATGTGCATCTCTAATAAAAAGCGATCGCGTATTTCATAAATGATTTCCAAAAGAGCTGTTGAATCAGGACCTCCAGATAAAGCTAAAACAATTTTAGAAGAAGGCAAGAGACTTTGCTCAAGAAAACGGCGAACTGCATAGACAAAAGGATCTTTCATAGTATAGTATTGTAACATGATGAATATTTTGTGGCGCTACCAGATCCGAGAATTTTCGGTAAGACTCCTTTTTATTCTTACGTTTACAACACTTGCGCTGTTGACCCTTAAATCTGATATGTTTGCTAAATTAGTCGCTATCGGTATATCGGCAAAGACATTAGTGCTATTTTTGATGCTTCAGATTCCTTTACTTCTTCCCATGGCGATCAGTATCAGCTGTTTTTTGTCAGTATGTCTAGTCGTTCACAAGCTTTGGCGCTCAAATATGCTATCCACTTTAAGAGCTTGCGGGCTTAGCATCCAAGAAATCCTTGCTCCTCTTTACTTCATGGGGCTCTTTTTTTCTTTTATTAACCTCTTGCTTTTGTCAGATCTTGTCCCTTTAGCGAGAATGCAATCTTATGCACTTCTCCACGATGAGACAAAAATCAATCCACTTGTCACCTTGAAAAAGGGTAAAGCTCCACTATTGCGTCACTCTTTTGTCCATATGGAGATGGACAAAAGCAAGAAATTTGCTAAAAACCTGTTTCTACTGATTCCTGATCCACATACAGAATTTCTACATCTTTTAACTGCTAAATCTATTTCTTACGATGAATCTGTATCTATTAAAGAGAGCTCTTTGATTTCTACGATTGCTCAAGAAGATGGCAAAATGCCTACATTGGTAATAGAAAACGTATTTAGTCAAAAGATCCCGTTATCGTTTTTTTTACCCTCCCCCACGCTTTATTACAGCGCCAAAAACTACGGCGTTTTAACCTTTAAAGAGTTATTCAATTCTTTTAACACCTACAAAAACCCCTTTTTCCTTTCTGATATTTTTGTACGCTTAGGTTTTATCATACTTCCTTTTTCCTTGACCTTTACCGGGGCAATTTTTTCTCTACGCTCACTTGAAAGCAACCAAAAGGTGCGGATTGCACTTCTAGCTATTTCTTGCGTAGTCTCTATTGTAGGCATCATCGCTGCGAGAACTTTTAGGGTTTCTCCTAATGTAGCTATTCTTGCCTCTATTGTCCCTTCGGCAATCTTTATTCCCCTAGCAGCTATCTATCGATCCTTTTTAGAAAGAGGAAAAGTATGACAATCTTTGACAGACTCTTATTCAAAAGACTTTTCAAAAACTTTATCTATATCTTTTTCTCCCTACTATTTTTCTTTACCGTCTTTGATATGACGATGATGAAATCTCTACCGAATCGATCGATGCTGCTGCACTATGGGTCCACTTACTCCTTACAAGCTGAGTTTTTGATATCGATCGCCTTTGCCTTAGCTTTGATTCGTACCCTTCTAGAAGCAAACAGCAATTTTGAGCTCGCTTCTTTGCAAATTGCAGGCACTCCTTTACTCAAAATCACAAGAATGATTTTTGTTTTTGCTGGACTACTTACGTGCCTAAATATCCTCAACTTTCAATATTGGTATCCAAAGGCTGCAAAGGTTTTGCAAAAAAACTGCGCTAAATCTCCTCGGATTGTTCGTGTGATTCTTCCTGATAACGCTTCTTTATTTTTCAATGGCACGCTGAGCAATCAAGAAGTTTTAAAAGATCTTTTTTTGATCAAGTCGGAAGAGGAAATTTGGCATATACAGTCTCTTGAAAAATCACCCCCTTATCTTGCAAAAGGAATTGATTGTTTTATCAACAAGAATGATAAAATTGAATATGCTTCTTCACTAGAAAGTAGTTATATCGATCTTTCAGAAGCGGAAATGATTCCTAACTCCGATCTATATATCAATTTCAGCCTAAAAAAACTCTCCAAACTACTTGATAAACCTACGACGATTCCTCTTGATATCCATAAAATTCAGATTCAGCTTTATAACAAATGGCTGATGATCACTTTACCCCTTTTACTTTGTTTTCTGATTCTTCCTTTAACCACAAAGTACTACAAGGTAATGCCCTCACTGAGGATTTATGGGATTTCTCTATTTGTTTTTATTCTTTCTTACTTCATAATCAGGGTTAGCATCATTTTAGCTCAAAGTGAGTTGTTACCACCTTTTGCGATCGTTGCATTTCCTTTGAGTTTATTACTAGTGAGTCTAAATATATGTGGCGAAAGAAAACTCTTCTCATTATCCATCTTTTCTCGCTCCTCTTAGGGGTATCAGCTCTTTTTCCCACATTTTGGAAAGCTTTAGATACAAATGCGTTTTATTTTTTCAACTCGCTGATCACAAATAACTATTACATCCAAGTATTTTGGGCTTTTTGCAACACCAAAACGCACAACTGGGTGTTTGATGTCATTGTTATTGCTTTTCTTGCAAGCTACATCTTATGCTCACCTAAAGAATTACGTGCTAATAGAGCAATCAAAGTAAGTACCGCTTTTGGTCTTATGATGCTTTTATTTTTCTTCGACCACTTCTTTTTCAATCGCTATCTTTACATCCAAAAGAAGAGCCCTACTTTTGAACTTGAAGGGATTATTTTACGCGATGTAGTACCATGGCTCAAAGCTAAGTGGGCCGCTAAAAGAAGCTATCCTGCCGGACATGCTATTACTGCATTTTTATTCTTATCGATCATGGGATTTGCAACCAATCGGCGCTGGACAATAGCTGCTACTATCCTAACTATACCTCTTCTGATTATGCCTAGACTTGTGTCAGGAGCTCACTGGCTCTCTGATGTGCTACTTGGCAGCTTTTTGATGACAATGATTCCTGCAAGCTGGATATTTTGCACACCCATTTTCCCCTTGATAACACAAAGGATCGAATCATATGCACAAAAGAGAAATACAAGATCTTCTCGATCTGATACGGCCTAAGTCCTTATTACAATCCATCTCCTACATTCTCGATTGGGATCAAGAGACTTACATGCCTAAAGAAGGGATCTCTATTCGAGCTGAGCAGCAGGCTTTGATCTCTGAGCTCATCCACAATGAAGCTACAAGCCCTAAACTTCAGAGCATACTTAGTAAATACATGCATCTATCTAATGGAACTTTGAAGAAAGAATTTTCCCAAGAAGAAAACGCTATACTAAGAGAGGTCTATAGGGATTATCTACAAGAATCTCGATTGCCAACAGAATTTGTCAAACACTTCAAGAAGGTGACAACTGAAGCACTCCATGTATGGAAAGAAGCCAAACAGAAGCGTAATTTCTCCTTATTCGCTCCCCATCTCGAAGAAATTGTGCGCCTCACAAGAGAAAAAGCAAAATTTCTAGGCTACCAAGATCACCCCTACGACGCACTCTTGGATCTTTATGAGCCTAATATCACAACAAAGATTCTCGACACTTTGTTTGCCGATCTAAAAGAACGTCTAATCACTTTAGTAAAAAAGCGTTCAAATGATCCCAAAGTCCCTTCTGACTTTCTATCTGCAGAAATCTCTTACGAAGGGCAAATAGCTTTTAGCCATAAAATCATGAAAGATATGGGTATTAGCCCCGATACATGCCGTTTAGATCTCACTGAGCATCCTTTTTGCTTAGCTTTTGGGCCGCAAGATGTCAGAATCACAACGAAATACCATCCGAATTCAATGATCGATACAGTGTCTGCCGTGATCCACGAAGCAGGACATGCTCTATATCAACTCCAACTTCCTAAAGAAGAATTTGGCAATCCTTTAGGAGAGCCAGCTTCCCACGGAATTCATGAAAGTCAATCTCGCCTATGGGAAGTATATATTGGACAAAGTGCCCCTTTTTGGCAGCACTACGCTAAAGAACTAGAACTCGCGTTCCCTAAGGTTTTCAAAAAAATTGACTGGAAAGCTTTTTATTTAGCAATCAATCAAGTTAAACCCAGCCTGATACGTATTTTTGCTGACGAAGTTACCTATAGTTTGCATATCATCCTACGCTATGAATTAGAAAAAGGGCTCCTTGAAGGATCGATCGAAGTCAAAGACCTTCCAAGACTTTGGAAGGAAAAAATGGAAGATTACCTAGGGGTATTTCCATCACATGACGCTGAAGGTGTGCTGCAAGATATCCACTGGTCCATGGGCTATTTTGGTTATTTCCCCTCATATAGCCTCGGATCCATGTATGCAGCATCACTTTGGAATCGCCTTCAAGAATGTTTCCCTGACATGGAAAAAAGAATCGCTTGTGGCGATTTTCTATTTATCCGCGACTGGCTTAAAGATCATGTCCATTCTAAAGGCAGGCTCTACCACCCACTTGAGCTGATTGAAAAAGCTACAGGAAAACCTTTCAGTGCTGATGATTATCTTTGTTATCTAGAGACAAAATATCCAATTCATTAGATTCTTTTTAATGCATAAAGATTGGGCCTATTAGGCCCAATCCCTTCAATCACAACGGATAAAATTAATTTTTGATTCTTCTAGAATACGCAGCTTTACATACTTTATTACAACTTAGCTGTGTTTGATCTGTACTAACTTGATAGCACTTAACACAAGCTTTGATATCATCTAATCGCTTATCAGCGCCCTGATCTTCGATTTTTTGAATAAGTTTGCCAATCATTGAATTATGGTGCTTTCTGCAATGCTTAATTTTGCAACCTGAAGTAGCACCTTCGCATTCATTAGCACACTGCTTACGCTCAGCCAATGCCTCAATGAGCTGTTCTAGCATCATCTGCTTGTTTGGTACAAAAGGCGTTTTCTCAGCTAATGCCTCAATGAGCTGTTCTAGCATCATCTGTTTGTTTGGTACAAAAGGCGTTTTCTTAGCTAATGCCTCAATGAGCTGTTCTAGCATCATCTGCTTGTTTGGTACAAAAGGCGTTTTCTCAGCTAATGCCTCAATGAGCTGTTCTAGCATCATCTGCTTGTTTGGTACAAAAGGCGTTTTCTCAGCTAATGCCTCAATTGTTTGAATAAGATTTTCTAACTCCATCACATAGTTAGGCTCATAAGGAAGTACTTGACCACTTCTCTTGTCACCTCTAGACTTTTTAGAAGAAAAAACCTTCTTAATTTTTTTCATTACCTTACTGAAAGATGTTTTCTTAGACATAATAACCTCCTAGTTATGTCATCAGTTCTAGATTTTATCAAGAGCTTCACTATTAACTGATGAGGGTGTTAACCCTAAAACACTTATATACAAGCTGCGATTTTTTGAAGGTGGGAGGACAACCCGAAGGGTAATTGAATTTTTGCAAAAAAAAGACCCACAAATTTGTGGGTCTAAAATGATGAATATCAGAGTAAAAGTAGCTTTATCTCTTAGAGAACTGGAAGCCCTTACGTGCTTTTTTATGACCGTATTTCTTACGCTCTTTTTCTCTAGCATCACGAGTAAGGAATCCCTCTTCTTTTAGAGACCCTCTTCTCTCTTCATTGTCTTTTACAAGACTACGTGCGAGTCCGTGACGAACAGCACCTGCTTGCCCTTGGATTCCGCCACCTTTTACAGTAACTTGAACATCATAGCGAGCTAATGCTTCTACTTTTTTTAGAGGAGCAAGGATGTAGTCCTGAGTGAGCTTTAAAGGGAAGTATTCGGCGAGTTTTTTACCGTTGATTTCGATGCTTCCTTTTCCGTCGCGAATGCGTACTGCTGCTACAGCTGTTTTTCTACGACCTGTTCCTACTGATTCTTCGATTTTTTTCATTTCAATTTTTTCCTAAAATTAAATATTCATCGTTACAGGTTGTTGTGCCTCTAGGTGGTGCTCTTTACCTGCGAATACCTTGAGCCTTTTGATTTGCTGACGGCCAAGCTTGTTGTGTGGGAGCATGCCCCAAACAGCTTTTTCGATGATTCTTTCAGGGTGTCTTTCCATCATAACGCTATAAGGAATGCGGCGAAGACCTCCCATGTGACCTGTGTGGTGGCGGTACTCTTTTTTGTTTTCCTTATCTCCGGTGACAACAATTTTTTCAGCATTAACTACGATAACGCCGTCACCCATATCGATATTCGGTGTAAAAAGTGGAGTGTGCTTACCACGAAGTATTTTTGCAATCTCAGAAGAGAGACGTCCAAGTGTTTTTCCTGTAGCGTCGAAAACGAGCCACTGGCGCTGTCTTTCCCCTTTGTTGACCCATTTAGTCTTTTGTGAATACTGTGTGCTCATGTGTCTGTTCCTTTTGAGCGAAAATCGTAACCTTCTTTTCCTTTTTTGCCAAGGAATTTTTCGCCCAAACCCATGTTACAACTTTTTATGATTGAATATAAGAGTAAAAATCATTATTATTTCACGCATGGAAGAACCAAAAACTTTTTTTATTAAGACCTACGGCTGTCAGATGAACGAACTCGACAGCGACATTATGGTCGGCCAATTAACTAAACGAGGCCTAGAGCGCGTTGAAGATGAAAACGGCGCTGACTTGCTCATTTTTAACACCTGTTCTATACGTGATTTAGCAGAAAGAAAGGTGATGGGAAAAATCGGCCAGCTCGGCAGAGTCCGTAAGCGTCGCCCTATTATTGGGGTTACAGGCTGTATGGCCATGGCAAAAAAAGAGGGAATATTTCGCAAGCTCCCTCACGTAGATTTTGTCTTAGGCACCAATAACATTACTGATCTTGACGAAGTCCTCAATGACTATATTCAAAGCGGACGTCCCAGCATCCGTGTAGACAAGCAATTCGAAGAAAATCTTGACTATCTGGTTGCCAAAAGAGACAGTAAAGTTAAAGCCTATGTATCTATTATTAGAGGGTGCGATAAATTTTGCACTTATTGCGTAGTACCTTACACAAGAGGGCCTGAAGTTTCAAGACCTCCTCAAGATATTATTGAGGAAGTACGTAAGCTCGCCGCTGAAGGCTACAAAGAAATTACTTTACTTGGGCAAAACGTCAATAGTTACGGAAAAGACAAGCCAGAATGGAATTGTCTATTCCACGATCTTCTCTATCAACTCGACAAAATTGAAGGGATCGAGAGAATCCGCTTCTTGACTTCACACCCTATCGATATCACTTTGGATCTTATGTATGCGATCCGCGACCTTCCTTCAGTTTGTGAATTCGTTCACTTCCCTATCCAAGCGGGATCTTCTAGAATACTAAGAAAAATGCACCGCATTTACTCAAAAGAAGAATATCTAGAAAAAGTGCACCAACTCAAGAGCATTGTTCCAAATGCGGCTTTAGGAACCGATATCATTGTAGGATTCCCTACAGAAACAGAAGAAGAATTTTTAGAAACTTACAAAGTTTTTGAAGATATCAAGTACTCTGTTGCATTCATCTTTACCTACAGTCCAAGACAAGGAACTCCTGCTTTACGTTGGAAAGATGACATCCCTGAAGAAGTAAAATTAGATAGGCTACATCGATTATCCGATTTACATAAACGTCAAGTTGCTGAGCAGTATGTTGGCTTATTGGGTACAACAAGAGAAGTTCTTGTTGAAAAAAGAAACAGAAACGGCCAGCTTAAAGGGCGCACGAGCTGCTGGAAAAAAGTGATCTTTGACGGGCCTGATTCTCTAGTCGGCTCCATTCAAAAAGTTCATTTACACAGCTTCAACCACGAAACCTTGGTAGGAAACATTTCTTTGTGATATAATGCTCGGTCTATGACGATCGAGCATGTCACCTCTACATCTTCTTTAATTTCTCTTCCCTCTTACCAAGAGATCAAGAAATTATTCGAAATCAAATTTGATCTTCCTTATGATGATGAAAAATTTCAAGATCGTCTATTCGCTTATAGACCTCTAGAAAAAACTACCTACAGCCCTTTCCCCTCTTTATGGCCACAAGAAATCGCCAATCCATTTTCTTTTTGCCCATACCTGATTCTTGAAAGATCTAAGGAAAAAATCGAAAAAGCCCCTTTTTCTGAAAAGCTTTTTACTGCTTTTAATAAACCTATTAAAGGTAAACTTTTAAGACATGATGATGGCTTTGTTTATTTGAACATACCAAGAGATGTAGTAAAAACTCTACTAGGTTTTATCCGAGATGATTTCGATTTTTCTCGACTTCCTGAACTGATTGGTTCAAAAGTAAGAGTGAGCTTACCCCAGGAAAAGATCGAGATGATCGAAATTGAAGAAATAGGAGAGGAATTTTATTTCTCTCTTAAAGCCTCTTTTTCTATTTCCTTGCCACACTGCCCTAAAGTCTTTTTTTTACAAATCGACTGCCCTGCCTTAGAGAAAATGCGAATGAAGTACGGCCTAAAAGCGAGCCCTTCTCCTTACATGTTGACATCAGTTTTAGCTATTTTCACATCTGATGAAAAACTATGCAGTAGCGACGGCTATTTTAGAATTAGCCCTGCAGTACTGCCAGTTTAGTTTTTAGATTATGCGGCAAAAAGCCTTTTAGCCTGCGCTAAATTTGCTCTCTCATCAGGATTTTTGGTAAGCATTCTAGCTAATATATCTTTGAGATTTTCATCAAGATCTTCCGCTATTTCTAAAGGCTGCTCTGCCTGGCTTTTGAAATTGTTAGCTCTTTGGAAAGGAACCTTGTGCGTAGCTAGTTCATGAATAATTACCGCTAAACTCCAGACTAATGATTTTTGCTTATCACTAGTTACCCCTAAAAGGGCTTCAGGAGATTTATAGGAATAAATTTTGCGATCTAAACACTCTCCATAAGGAAGCTCATTTTTTGACTCATCGAAGCCTCTTTTAATGAAGCCAGCAAGGCGCAATTTACCTTCTACAATCACAAAATCAGCAGGGGTAATACTATCGGGAATATATTCTAAAGGCATTGCCCTACATGCAGCTTCTATGACCTTGAACATTCTTTCTGCATATTTCATGACAACTTCTATTTCGATATTGGCGTTGCTTCTGATGATGGTTTGCAGGGTTTCGTTTGATCTGGCGATTTCATAGCCTGGAAGAGGCACTTTTTTTCCCTCTCCTATTTTGATAATCCAGCTCAAATCATCTGTTGGAGGAGGAGATAAACTATCACGACTAGTTGGGTACATGATTTAAAAATACCTTCTTTTAACCGGTAAATTCTAGTTTTCTTAGCTCTTTTTTAGCAATGAGAATTTCACCCACTTTTAGATCGATTTTTTCCCACTTTTAACCTATACTGAGAGCTATGAATAAAAAAGAATACCTCGATTTAATTAGTGAAATAGCTCGTCACGACGCTTTATACTACGATGAATGCAACCCTGAAATTACCGATTTTGCATACGATGAGCTTGTAAAAAAAGCAAAAGAGATAGAACAAATTCACCCTGAATGGAAACCATCTGACTCTCCACTAGAAAAAATTGGTGAATCCCCTTCGCCTGGATTTAAAACAGTGAAACATCGCTATCCTATGCTCTCTTTAGCAAATACCTATAGTGAAGAGGAGCTTGATGACTTTACTAAGAGAATGCAAAAACTTCTAGAAAGAGAACATGTCGATTTTTTTGCTGAATTAAAAATGGATGGTGTAGCGATTTCCGTAAGGTATGAAAAAGGGAAATTTGTCCAAGCCTTAACAAGAGGTAATGGCAAAGAAGGAGATGATGTTACTATCAACATCTCCCAGCTAGCGAATTTACCTTTACAGCTTAAAGAGCCAAAAACTGTAGAGCTGCGAGGTGAGGTCTACTTACCTATCGAAATTTTCCAAGAGCTTAATAAAGAAAAAGAGGAAAACGGCCAAGAAGTATGGGCCAATCCAAGAAATGCTGCTGCTGGATCGATTAAGCTTTTAGATAAAAGTGAAGTAAAAAGAAGAAAACTGCACATTGTTTTTTACGATATCGTAGAAATTGAAGATGAAGAAATCAAAAGGCAATCATCGATTTCTTCAATTCTTACAAGAATTGGCTTACCTACTTTTGATCAGCAAGATACAGCTAGATGCAAAAACCCCAAAGAAGTGCTCGAATTCGCAGAAAAAATTGAAAAAAAACGACCCTTCTACCCTTTTCAAATCGATGGGATAGTGATCAAACTCGATACTCTTGAGGAAAGGGGTTTTTTAGGGACAACCGGCAAAACACCTAGATGGGCTGTAGCCTATAAATTTGCTCCTGAACAGGCTATTACAACTATCAATGACATTACTGTCCAAGTAGGCAGAACCGGTATATTAACTCCGGTTGCAGAGCTGGAACCTACCTTGCTGGCTGGCAGCACTATATCTAGAGCTACACTGCACAATCAAGACGAAATCGACCGTAAGGATATCCGCATTCACGATACTGTTTGGATAGAAAAAGGTGGCGATGTGATCCCAAAAGTAGCGGGTGTAGATTTTACAAAACGCGATAGCCATTCTAAAGCCTGGAAGATGCCCTCTTTTTGCCCAAGTTGCCAAAGCCCTGTTGTTCGTCTTGAATCAGAAGTGGCTTTTCGCTGTCTTAACAGCTATCTTTGTCCTGCTCAGTCATTAAGAAGAATCACATTTTTTGTTGCTAAGGGAGCAATGGATATCGATCACCTTGGGGAAAAGATTGTTGAAAAACTCTTAGGAGCTAAAATTATAAGCTCCATATCTGATATATACAAAATTACATCATCTGATCTTGAAAAATTAGAAGGTTTTAAGGAAAAATCGATCCACAACTTACTAGACAGCATCGAGCGCTCAAAAAACGTCCCTTTGGCCCGATTTATTTTTGCTTTAGGGATCAAATACGTTGGTGCTGGCGGCTCTGAAATATTAGCCAATCACTTTAAGAATATTGAAAATATCAAGAAAGCGACCAAAGAAGAGCTTTTGGAATTAGAAGGAATCGGCCCTAAAATGGCCGAATCCATTGTCGAATTTTTCTCAAAAAGTCGGCATGTGCAAGAAATCGAAGAACTTTTATCTCTTGGCGTAGAGCCCAAAGCTCCAGAGGAAATCAAATCAGGACATCCGTTTTTTCAAAAAATATTTGTTTTGACAGGGACTTTAGAGAAATACCCTAGAGCAGAGGCGGCTGCTTTGATCAAACAAAGAGGTGGCAAAGTTGCCTCAAGTGTAAGTAAAGAAACAGACTATCTATTGGCCGGATCTGAAGCTGGATCAAAACTTAAAAAAGCTGAAAGCCTCGGGATTAAGGTTCTTTCAGAAGAAGAATTCGATTCCATGCTATGAGTATGAGTCCCTTAATAAAGGGGTCTGTTTGATTTGCTAGAATAGAAAAATGAAGAAATCTTCTTTGTTTTCTATTTACTCCACCCTTTTTGCGGAAAATTTTGGGTTTGGCTTAGCATTTACCCTTTTTGCTAGGTTATTTTTAGAAGAAAATTCCTCTTTTTTACCCTCTTCTTATACCTTAGAATACAAAAACATCTTACTTGCGCTCCTTTTTGGAGTTTTTCCGTTAGCGCAAGTCATTGGAGCTCCTATACTTGGAGATCTTGCTGATCGAAAGGGCAGAAAATACGCTCTTATAGTCACAATTTTTGCTACCATTTTAGGCTACATACTCTCTTTTATCTCTATCTACTTCAATCACCTTATATTTCTTATAGTTTCAAGGCTGTTTACCGGCTTTTTTTCTGCAAACTCTACGATTTGCTATGCTATTATCGCTGATTCTACTTTGAGCGATAATGAAAGAGCTAACCACTATGGCTTTGCAGAAACCATCCCAAATATAGGCTGGATCTTATCCATCATAGTCGCAGGAAGTAATTGGCCTGCTGCTTTTGCTTTTTTAATTTGTGCTTTGATTAGCTTAATAAGCCTTACGATAGTGATTTTGTTTTTTAAGGAAACTCATCTAATCCAAAAAACAAAGGATTTGGAAAAAAAGAGCAGTTTTATCTATGTAAAGTCTCTTTTAAAAAACAAAAAAGCAGGATTACTCTATTTTCTTTTACTAGTTTATGTTGTAGGATGGGACACTATAGATCAATGGTTTACAGCGATTTCTTTTGAGAGATTTGGGGCAAGAATTGATCAGATTGTTTTTTTTAATGTTATAGGAGCTATTGGTTGGATTTTAGGAAGCTCTTATCTCAATTACCTTTTCTTAAAGCGATTTTCTTCTCTAATTGTCTGTTTCATAGGGGCTATATGCACTGCATTTTTTTGCTGGGCTGCAACTTTAAGTACAATTTACCCCCTGTTTGTTAGCTCAATCATTTTAGCTAATATTTTTGCATCTTTTACTGTGGTCAATATTATTAGTTTGATTTCTTTACTATCGCCTAGAAAACATCACGGCAAAACATTAGGGATATCAAGATCTATCTCATCAGTAGGCTGGATTATAGGTTCGTTAATTGCTTTTTTAGCAGCAGGTATTGACATCAGCTTTATTTACGTAGCTGCTTCAACTCTATTAACATTAGCGATTTTCATCTTAGCTCAGATCTTTTTGGATACTAAAGCAAAAGAAAAAAATTAGCTATTTTAACAAAACTCTACCTCAAAAAAGAGCACACCAAAAGAAGGGACAGAAAAGCGCACTCCAGTTGAAGCTCCGTGGTAATCTTTTTCAATAAAGATCTGCTCATTCAATTTGCCACTGCCGCCATATGCAATGTGATCTGAATTGAATAGCTCTTGGATCTTTTTAACCCGTTGAAGAGGAAGATAATACTCATCGATTTGCCTCTCTCTGAAGTTGCAAACACAGAGTATATGCTGCAAATTGCTATGGCGCATAAAACTAATCACAGAATTGTCATAATCTTGGAAGTTTACCCAGTCAAAGCCTCTTTGCTCAAAATCCCACTCCCAAAAAGCGCTATTTTGTTTGTAAACAGCATTTGCGGCCTTTACAAAGCTAAAATGTTTGCGGTGCATAGGGTCATTGAGAAGATGCCAGTCTAGCGAATGTCTAAAGTTCCACTCCCCTTTTTGTCCTATTTCAGCTCCCATAAAGAAGAGATTTTTTCCTGGGTGAGCTAAGCTGTAAGCATATAAAAGTCGCAAATTCGCAAACTTTTGCCACTCATCTCCCGGCATTTTTGATAAAAGAGAGTGTTTTTGATGGACTACCTCATCATGAGATAACGGTAAAAGAAAACGTTCTGAATATTGATAAACAAGACCAAAAGTAATGTCATCGTGATGGTATGAGCGGTGAGAAAAGTCCCGCTTAAAGAATTTTAAAGTGTCATTCATCCAGCCCATATTCCATTTGAGATCAAAACCTAATCCCTGCCATGCAGTAGGCGCTGTTACACCCGCAAAATGGGTAGACTCTTCTGCAATCATTAAGACATTTGGCGCTCTTTCATGAACAATAGAATTTAGATGTCTCAGAAAATCAATAGCTTCTAAATTTTCATTACCTCCATGCACATTAGGTATCCACTCCATATGGCGTCTAGAATAATCTCGATAAAGCATGGACGCTACAGCATCTACGCGAATACCGTCGATGTGCATTTTTTCGATCCAAAAGAAGGCGCTACCAATCAAAAAGTTTTTGACCTCATTTTTCCAATAGTCAAAAACTAATGTATTCCATTCAGGATGCTCTCCGATTCTCGGATCACCATATTCATAAAGAGTGGTGCCATCAAAACGAGCTAAGGCAAATTCATCTTTTGGGAAATGTGAAGGCGACCAATCAATAATCACCCCAATATCATGCATATGTAAGTGATTTACAAAGTATTGAAAATCTTCGCAAGAGCCATATCTACTGGTTACGGCATAATAACCGGTTGTTTGATAGCCCCAAGAATCATCTAAGGGATGCTCTGTTATAGGAAGTATTTCTACATGGGTGAAATGCATTTCTTTACAGAAATGGACTAGCTCAGATGCGATTTCTCGATAATTGAAAAACTTAGCGTCTTTTTGCATCCAAGATCCCAAATGGAGCTCATAGATGTTCATAGGACCTTGAACTGGACTAGTTCTTGCCCTTTTATTCATCCATTCCTGATCGCGCCAACAAAAGCGATTCACGTCGGTAACAATAGCTGCAGTTCTTGGTCTAAGTTCAAAAGCATTGGCGTAAGGATCTATTTTATATGCATATTGGCCGTTAGCTTGTCGAATTGAAAACTTGTATTTTTCCCCTAGCTCAAGTCCTGGAACAAATAGCTCCCAAACTCCAGAATTGCCCTCTAAACGCATAGGGAATGTCGCATCATCCCAGTGATTAAAATCACCAACTAAGCTTACTGCTTCCGCTGAAGGAGCCCAAAGAGCAAATTTCACCCCTTGCACACCCTCATGGTTCACCAAGTGCGCTCCAAGTACATTATAGATTTGGTAGTGGACACCCTGGTTGAATAAATAGGCATCAAGTGTACCAAAGCTACAGCAAAAAGCATATGGATCATAATGCCATTTTCCTGCTGGCATCTGAACTTCATAATCTTTATAGGTCGTTTCTTTTGGAACTTTTAAAGTAAATAAACCTGCCGGATGGGTAAGCTCCATTGCTATTTCTTTTCCAAATAGTCTGATGAAGCAGCGCTCATTTCTCGGCCGCCAAAGACGGATGATTTTTTCTTGATCTACATCAATATGAAGACCTAAAAATTGATGAGGAAATCGATGTTTTACATGTGTCAAATAATCAATGTCTTGTATAAAAAGATGGTGCATGCAACCCTTCCATAATTGAACACATGCTATACACCTAAATAAAATATTTGTCTATATGTAAAATTTTCCTAAATAAAGGTAATTAAATCTCTAGTTAATCCATATTTTATAAAGAATTCTTTAAGAAGATAGAAAATCTGTTTGTTGTTATAATGATTGCCTAACAATAGGGAGTTTACATGACAACTTTTTCTTCAACGGTAAAGCTTACAAATAATCAAGATGAACTAATTGAGCTTAATCGTAAGGAAAATTGTGGTGGACAGGCATATGAACTACGTCTATACCCTGCTAAAATCCCTTTAGATAAATGTGGAAGCCTTTATTCAAAATACATTGAACGAAAAAAAATAGAAGATGAGCGCCTCTTATCTTTAGAATGTCCTGCAGCTACAGCAGAACCTATGAATCTAAATTCCGAAAAGAGTTTTTCAGATTATCATGCTCATTTTATGCATTTATACTCTAGAAGAGACGGCAGCTTATCTGATTGGAAAGAATTTCATAAAATTCAAGGCAAATACAAAGAGATCTTAAGAGGTATATCGCATAAAGATAAAGAAAGAGCTTCTATTCTAGCTTCTTACAGATCTGAAATGGAA
>VGMA01000006.1 GCA_016866575.1 Chlamydiota bacterium | reverse complement strand
TCGTTCGATTTTGAGATGAACTCGAATACAGTTTTGTTGTAGTAGTCTAAACCTCTTACGAGCTTTTCATCGATTTGGTAGTTAATGCCGAGAGCGTCGAGCCCTTTAAGCACGAGGTCGAAATCCTTCTTACTTTCTTCATCTAAAAACTGAGAAAGTCTTGGGGCGTTTTCAAGAATTCTTTGATCGTTTTCATCTTTGGAATCGAGAATGCGTAGGGGGTTTTTTTCAAAACGGACTTTACTATCTTCAGAAAGCTCTTCTTTGAAGGGTTCAAGGTAGTCTCTAAGCGCATTTGAATAAGCTTCTCTTGAGCTTTTTTCTCCAAGTGAGTTGATGACTAAAGAAAAATTTTTTAAGCCGAGCTCTCCAAAAAAGCTAAAGAGCATGTCGATGATCTCGACATCTAGGAATGGATCGCTTGATCCAAAAGCTTCTATCCCAAATTGATAGAATTCTCTGTAGCGCCCTTTTTGCATTCGGTCATGTCTAAAGCAATTAGCGATGTAGAAGAATTTTTGTCTTGGGTTCTGGAAAAGGCTGTTTTCGACAAATGATCTGACAGTAGGTGCAGTGCATTCAGGCCGAAGTGTGATTTGTCTTCCCCCTTTGTCTTCAAAAGTGTACATCTCTTTTGTGACAATATCTGATGTAGAGCCAGCGCTTCTTAAAAACAAATCGGTGCTTTCAAAGGTAGGAAGAGCAATCTCTTCAAAGCTGTAGAGTTTTGCATATTTTTTTGCGACTGATATGACATAATCCCATAGATGGGAAGATTTCCATAATTCATCGTCTTTTGGTTGCGGTAGACGATCGTAAACTCCGCGTGCGCGTTGATATTTAGACATAAGAGCTCTAGTATAGAATCTAGTGATCCATTGTGTCAATAAATTCGCTTAAAGTTGAAATCCATTGTGACAAAGTGCTTTTTTCGCCTTGAACTATCGCATCTTCATAAAGAGCTTTCAATATTTCAATGAAAGGGAACGGCAGCCAATCATGCCCGGTATAATTAGACAAATAATAACCAAGGCTATGGTCTGCATCTTTAGGATAGCTATGGAGTTTTTTGCAAAAATCTTTGATTTTTGTTTCGTTAGATGAAAGAAGTTCAACCCAGCACGAAGAGAGCTCTTTAGCGAAAGTGCTCGATTGGGAAAGATTTTCTTTAGATAGTTGAATGAAAAGGGTTCTTATTTTGTTTAAAGCGTTTGGCTTTGGATTTTTTGAAGAATCTTTTTTATTTTCTTTGTCTTTAAGAATATTTTTTAAAAAATCTTTGATCAAGTCTAAAAAATATACTTGCACTACCCATTCGTTAGAAATTAGCAATTCTTTGAACTCGATTAAGTCACGCTGCTGCTTGACTTTTTCCGTTTTTTGCACCTTTAGATTCTCTGGCTCTGACGGGTTGAAAGAGGGAACTGGCTCGAATATCTTGTTGCTCATGCCTCATTCATAATAAAGATTCTTTTAGTTTTCTACATTTTTTTGAAATTTGTTCACATTTAAACAAAGCAACATAGAGAAAATTAGGGAATATTTTGACGTAAAAAAAATATAGTGATAATAACACAATTTAGATGATGAGTTTTTGGTTGACATCTCTTAATAGAGAAAGATAAACTCTTATAAGTTACACTTGCAACAAGGATGTTCTCTAAGTGTTCGATTTCTTTAAACCCGCTCCTCATATTGAAGAAATTCAAGATCCAGCGGTTGTAAAAAAGAATTACCTTTACTGGCGCATTCGCATTTTTTATTCCATGTACGTGGGTTACGCTTTTTATTATCTAACAAGAAAAAGCTTTACCTTCGCTATGCCATTTATGATGACATCGCTTGGATACACGAAAGCGCAGCTCGGCATTTTAGGAAGCATTCTTTACATTACTTACGGCCTTAGTAAATTTTTTAGCGGTATTATTTCCGATCGCTCCAATCCTCGCTATTTTATGTCTATCGGCCTTATCATCACAGGCCTTGTCAATATTAGTTTTGGATTGTCTTCTTCCTTAATTTTCTTTGCTATTTTTTGGGGAATGAACGGCATTTTCCAAGGCTGGGGATGGCCTCCTTGCGCTAGACTTTTGACACATTGGTATTCTCAGTCAGAAAGAGGGCGCTGGTGGGGTGTGTGGAACACATCGCACAATATAGGCGGCGCACTGATTCCTCTTCTTTGCAGCTTTGTGGCTAAAGCTTATGGCTGGCGCTCTGCCATGATGGTGCCTGGATTTTTATGTATTGGAGCAGGTCTATACCTTCTCAATCGTCTTAGAGACACTCCTGAATCACTAGGATTGCCCGCTATCGAAAAATATCGAGAAGATTATCCTTCAAAAAAGATCGAAGAAGAGCAAAGCGAGCTATCTAGTCGCGAAATTCTATTTGAATACGTTTTAAAAAATCGTTACATCTGGGCCCTTGGTATTGCCTATTTCTTTGTGTATGTGATTAGAACGGCTGTAAATGACTGGGGTCAGCTTTACCTTTACGAATATAAACATTTTTCACTGCAAGCTGCAGCTACTTGTATAGTTTGGTTTGAAGTGGGAGGTTTTTTTGGAAGTTTGGCGGCAGGGTGGTCTTCAGATTATCTTTTTGGCGGCAAAAGAGGCCCTGTAAACGTTCTATTTAGCTTTCTTGTTGTCTTGATGCTCATCTTCATGTGGCTCATGCCGGCTAATACCTATTTATTTGCTGCAATAGGAATGTTTTCGGTAGGGTTCTTGATTTTTGGACCTCAAATGCTTATTGGAATAGCAGCAGCTGAGCTTGCTCATAAAAAAGCAGCTGGTACTGCAACAGGATTTGCAGGGTATTTTGCTTATCTTGGAGCTGCAGCAGCAGGCTATCCGTTTGGTAAAATCGCTCAAGAGTGGGGATGGCCAGCTTTCTTAGGAATGCTTGCGGCTTGCGGCTTGATCACAGTAATGATTTTACTTCCAATGTGGTCTATTAAAGCAAGATCTGCAGCGCCTGAAAAAGTATAAGAGTTTTTTTCATTTTTTTTATTCTTTTCTCGGTCAGGAAAGAATAAAAAAATAAGCTGAAGATAAAATTGTAGTGCAGTAAACTCATGGGATCATGACTTGGATTCCACTACACGCACATTCTCAATATTCTATTCTTGATTCAACGATTTCAATCGACGATCTGGTGAAAAGGGCGAAAAGCTACAATTTGCCAAAGCTCGCTTTGACAGATTTTGGCAATATGTATGGAGCTGTTGATTTTTATAAATCATGCACTAGCTTAGGCATTGAGCCGATCGTAGGGCTTGAAATTTTAGTAAGCCCAACAAGCCGTTTTGATAAAAAAAAGATCTACGGTGTCAGAAATGGATACCCAATTGTTTTACTAGCCAAGAACAAGCAAGGCTACAATAACCTTTGTAAACTTTCTTCGTTAGGATTCATTGAGGGCTTTTATTATTCTCCACGCATCGATTTAGAGCTCCTTGAGGCCCATTCAGAGGGGCTTATTTGTCTTTCTGGTGGGCTGTACGGAAGAGTTGGCAGCTTAATTTCTGAAGAAAATGAAGAGCTGCTCCAAAAAGAAGTAAGCTGGTTCAAAAAAGTTTTTCAGGATCGTTACTATTTTGAAATGCAGCGCCATGTGATGCTTGAAGGGGAAATTGAAAAAGATGGTATGCATGAAGAGCTTTGGCTAGTGCAAAAATATCGCGATCACGCTGCAAAAGAAGCTTTGATGAATGAGCGGCTTAAAGCCCTTTCTAAAGAGCTCGATATCCCACTAGTTGCAACCTCTGACATCCGCTATCTAGAAAGAGAAGACTGGAGAGCTCACGAAGTCCTTCTCAATATCCAGTCAGGAGAGCCTGTAGAGATCAATGGCTCGCTAAATCCAAAAAGAGAGACAGCGGCGACTCATGCGCACCATTTTCGCTCTTCTGAGCAGATGTGTCAGCTATTTGCCGATGTGCCTGAAGCGATAGCTAATACTTTAGTAATTGCAGAGCAGTGCTCCTGGAAAATGGATTTTAAGAAAAAATATTATCCTGTTTTTATTCCTCCTTCAATGGAAGGGAAGGACTACACTCCTGAAGAGCGTTCTAAAGCGGCAGCTGAATATCTGCAGCATCTTTGTGATGAAGCCATACCTAAGCGGTATACAGAAGAAAAGCTTTTAGCAGTAAAAGAGCGCTATCCTGATAAAGATCCGCTTGTGGTAGTAAAAGAGCGGCTAGCTTACGAAATGGGTGTAATCACCTCAAAAGAAATGAGTGATTATCTATTGATTGTTTACGATTTTATTTCGTGGGCTAAAAATAGAGGGATTGCTATGGGCCCAGGACGCGGCTCTGGGGTAGGCTCTATCATCTTGTACTTGATTGAGATCACAGACGTTGAGCCGCTGCGTTTCAATTTGTTTTTTGAGCGCTTCATCAATCCTGAAAGGATTTCTTATCCTGATATTGACGTTGATATATGCATGCACCGTCGTCCTGAGGTGATTGAGTACACTTTGCAAAAATATGGCAAAGAGAATGTAGCGCAGATCATTACTTTTGGTACTATGAAAGCAAAGATGGCCATAAAAGATGTTGGCCGCGTTCTCAATATTCCGATTAGTAAAGTCAATGCGATCGCTAAACTCGTTCCTGATGATCTAACGATTACGATAGAAAAAGCGTTAGAAGTAGATCCAGATTTTTTGAAAATGTATCAAGAAGATGCAGAGGCTAAAAGAATCATTGATCTAGCAAGAAGAATTGAAGGTGGTATACGCAATACAGGTATACATGCTGCGGGCTTAATTATTTGCGCAGATCCTTTAATTCAGCATATTCCAGTATGCTTATCCAAAGATTCTGAAATTCTTTCTACGCAGTATTCTATGAAACCTGTAGAGCAAGTCGGGATGCTCAAGATCGACTTTTTAGGTCTTAAAACCTTGACCTCTATTCAAAAGGCAGTTGAAGCTATCCGGATTGGCAAGCAGATTGAAATTGACTGGGTAAATCTTCCGTTAGCCGACCCGGTGACGTTTGCTTTATTAGCTGAAGGTAAGACCGAAGGGATATTCCAGTTAGAATCTGGCGGCATGCAAGAACTTGCAAAGCAGCTTCATATTGATAAATTTGAAGAAATTATCGCGATGGTGGCTCTTTATCGACCAGGGCCCATGGAGATGATCCCATCATTTATTAATCGTAAGCACGGCAGAGAAAAAATTGAAATAGACCATCCATGGATGGCAGATATCCTTCAAGAGACTTACGGCATCATTGTTTACCAAGAGCAGGTGATGCAGATCGCCTCTAAGCTTGCAAACTATTCGCTAGGAGAAGGTGATGTCCTTCGTAGAGCGATGGGGAAAAAAGATAAAGAGGAGATGTCTAAGCAGCGAGAAAAATTCAGAGATGGAGCTTTGCAAAACGGCATAGATGAAGGACTTTCTATGCTGATATTCGATAAAGTAGAAAAGTTTGCATCTTATGGATTTAACAAATCACACGCAGCTGTATATGGATACCTCAGTTACGTTACAGCCTATTTGAAGGCGAACTATCCTGGCGAATGGATGGCTGCGCTTATGACATGCGATATGGATGATATCTCCAAAGTTGCAAAACATACACGTGAATGCCAGGCGATGGGGATTGCTATTTTAGCTGCAGATATTAATGAATCGGGATCGACATTTGTCTCAACAAAAAATGGCATCCGATTTGCTCTTACCGCGATTAAAGGTGTCGGTGAAGGAGTTGTTGATCTACTTGTTCAAGAAAGAAACGAAAATGGAAGTTATCAATCTCTTCAAGATTTTTTGAAAAGAATCGATACGCTGAAGATCGGCAAAAAAATGGTTGAACAGCTCATTTGGGCAGGTGCTTTTGATTTTACAAATAAAACTCGAAAAGCTTTAGTAGAATACGTTGAAAAACACTACGACAGCTTTGTTAAAGAAAGAAAAGATCTTTCCAAGGGAATACTGGATCTTTTTGCTGATGCAGAAGGATCTAACGGAGTTGAAGAAGTTTCAGATCTAAAAGAAGAGATGCCTAAACTTTTTTTACTTCAAAAAGAAAAAGAGCTTCTTGGA
Organism: Chlamydiota bacterium; assembly: GCA_016866575.1. Taxonomy (GTDB): domain Bacteria; phylum Chlamydiota; class Chlamydiia; order Chlamydiales; family VGMA01; genus VGMA01. The sequence continues at coordinate 19,973 of VGMA01000006.1, read as the reverse complement.
TTTTATGTTACAGGCCATCCTCTTGATGAGTATCAAAATATTTTAAAATCTCTTGAGTCTACCCCTTTTGAAACGTGGAGTACGCTCAATCACGCCTCATTAATTAAAGGCGCATTTGTGATCGAAAGTTTGCAGACTAGAGTCTCAAATAAATCGCAAAAAAAATTCGCCATATTGACGATCAGCAACGCTCTAGAGCGCTTTGAGCTTCCGATCTGGCCAGATCTCTATGAGCAAAAAGGGGCGAAACTGCAGGAAAATGCTCTATTTTTTGGGATCTTATTTGTCGATCGCTCAGAAGGAGAGTTGAAACTTTCTTGCAAATGGATTGATGAGCTTAGCTTAATAACAGAAGAAAGAATTCCTGAAATCAAGGCAGAATTTGAAAGATGTAGCAAGTTGGCTGAAGGGGAAAAGAAGATGAAACCAAAACCAAAACAAGAACCGGCTGTCCAGCTCATACTAGATTTGCAAAAACTTTCCTTAAATAAGATTCTAAAGATTCGAGATAAGATAGAAGCAAACCCAGGAAACATCCCGCTACATATCCTTTTTAGGCAAAAAGGAAGAGTAATCGCAACTTTAGAGCTTGAAGAAACGAGGGGAATCAAAAGCCTAGAAGCCCTCGACGTGCAGATTGACGAATAACTTTAAACATCGTATGCTAGCTCCATGAAGAATATCTTTATTTTACTCCTAGTTCTTTTTAGTTCTCTCCAAGCTTCGCCGCAAGAAGGCTATAACAATGTTATGAAAGCCTATCAGCAAGGCAACTGGAATGTGCTTTTAAACCAATGCAAAAGCTTTTCCAAAGAGTACCCTTCATCAGATTTTATTGGTGATATAAGCTACTACGAAGGTCTTGCTTACTTCCATCTCGGAGATTACGATTTAGCGAATCAAAAAATATCTGCTTATTTAGAAAACTACGCAAGTGAGAAGTTTTTCGAAGAAGCCTTTGCCTATAAGTATGAAATAGCGCAGAAATTTGAAGCAGGCGAGAAGCTTCACATATTTGGCTACAAGAGAATGCCCAAATGGGGATTTTCAGACGAAGAGACTTACGCCATCTACGATGAGATCATCAAAACGCTTCCAAGACATGAGCTTGCAGCTAAATCTTTATATAGAAAGGGTTCTTTGCTATTTAAAGGTAAAGACTACAAAGAATCTGTAGAAGTTTTTCAAACGCTCATCCGCAGATTCCCTAAGCACCCGCTGACTCCAGATGCTTACGTTGAAATAGCCAAGGTCTATTTGCAGCAATTCAAGACAAATTTTGCCGATACAGATCTTATTGATCTATCAGAGATCAATTTGAGAAATTTTTATCAGGCTTTCCCACAGGATAGAAGAATCTCTGAAGTGCAAGATATCTTATTGAGTTTAAGAAATCGATACGCGGAAGAAATTTGGGAGACGGCCGATTTTTTCAAAAGAACAAAGAAAACTAGAGCTGCAGTTATTTATTACAAAAAATTGCTAGCTACATTCCCTGAATCAGAATTTGCAAGACAAATCCCCGACGAACTTTCAAAAATGAAAAAGAAAAAGCCATCTGATGAAGTGATCACACTCATCGAAGAATTAGAGCGGGAGATGCTCTAATGAGATATACCCTTCTTTTACTTTTATGCGTAAGCTGCACAGGTTACCAATCGCTAAACCAACCTATTGTAAGATCTGAAAAACCGGTTACTGTAAGTGTTCCTCCAATAGTAGGAGATATTGACGGTATGTTAAGAGAGGCTCTTATTAATGAGATCTTTTCTAGTGGATCTTTTCTTTACACAGCGGGAAAAGCAGATTACGATCTTACTGTCAAAATTGTTTCAAATAGCAAAGATAAGATCGGATATAAGTATGACCAAAAGCCGATAACGGGAGCTATTATTGATCGCCTTGTTCCTAACGAAGGCAGAAGAACTGTTGAAGTAGAAGCGAATTTGATCGATAGGGCTACTAAGAAAAAAGTAAAGGGACCGATCAAAGTGGCAGGATTTGCTGATTACGACTATGTAAACTCCAATTCTTATGATAACCTGATTGTGGACCCTTCCTCAGGAAATAAGCAGAGCGTTCTCCAGTATAGCTTAGGTCAACTAGGTTCTGAAGAAGAAGCTTCAAATACAGCCCAAAACCCTGCTTTTAGAACAGTTGCGAAAAAAGTCACAAATTATTTGCGTCTTGCTCTTGTAGATTAAATTTCACAAGAGCTAGGCTCTTTTTATTGAATCCGCCTTTTCTTTCTTGATAAGAAAACCCGCTAAAAAAATATAATATACTCTATTTCAGGTAGATAGTATATTATAGATTTTTTTTGATAAATCCTACTACAATACCCAATATGGAACATAAAGAAGAAGACGGGGTCATTTTCCCTGCACAAATTGCAGATCTGTCGCATATGTTGGCTTGGGTAAGTGAAAAAGTTCGCCCTCTGCCTATGGCAAGCACGGACAAAAAGAAGATAGAACTGGCTGTAGAAGAAGCGCTTGTAAACGTTATTCGTTATGCGTATAAATCACCAAAAGGTGAAGTCTCAATCACCTATAGAATTACTGATAATGAAGAAGTTGAGTTTGTAATTGAAGATCAGGGTATCCACTTTAATCCTTTTGAGAATATCCCAACAATCGATCGAGAAGCTACATTAGAGCAAAGAGAAATAGGTGGGTTAGGGATTTTGTTTATGGTGGGAATGATGGATGATGTGGACTATGATCGAAAAGATGGACGCAACATTTTGAGATTGAGAAAGAAAATTTAGAGTTTTCTTTTACTCTTCACGCTCAGAAAGCAGGGTTTTTTTATTCCCCTTCCACTTTCCAGATTGAAGCTATTTCCTCTTCTGTATCAATTACTTCGGTTAAAAAGTGCCGTAAAACTTTTAACACGTACTTTGGTGTGTTGTAAACACCTTGTGTTGAAAAAGCGATTTCTAAATGTGGAGTGTCTCCACGAATCAAGGACACTAATGTAATCGTAGTCGGAGTATCAGAAATCAGTTTTGGTACTATCCATATGGCAAATTGATTATTGAAGAGAGTCACTTTCTCCGGAGTTTCGACAACATGAAAATAGAAAGGAAATTGCTTTTGCATTTCTTTTTCTTGTTCTTCTGTCTTGCTCAAAAGATCAAATTTCTTCAAAAATTCTAGGTTCACTTCCATGACACCGTCTTGAAGCCATCGACCAAGATCTGCCATGTATTCTTCAAAAACTATTTCTAGTTTTTGTGGACCAAGGACTTTGCCTTGTCCCATATCCTCTGGGCTAGGTTCTTGCACCCTATCTCCTTATGTGCTCTCTTGCCCCTTTAATAAAGTGGTTAACACTTTTTTAAAAGAGTTTTTTGGTTTTTTTTTATCCTTTTGGATGTAGAGTAGTTGTATGAGATACTTGCTACTGCTTTTGCTTTTACCGTCTTTGATGTTTGCAAAAACGACAGCTAATGGCCCTAATTTTGTTGCAAAACCTAATCTACATTCTCGATACGCTCTACTTATGGATATCGATAATGGCAAAGTTCTCTATCACAAAAACGGATATGAAAGAATATTTCCTGCAAGCACAACAAAAATTGCTACCGTTCTGTATGTGATCACAAAATATGAGGAGCATCTAGATGACATCGTCGAAGTTCCTCTAGAGATCTTAAAAATGGTAACTCATGATTACAAAAGAGAGCAAAATTATCAGCTTCCACCACACTTACTCCAAGTGGATGGGACAAATTTAGGTATACGAAAAGGGGAAAAACTTCCTCTTAGATTGCTTGTCTATGCATGCATGATGGTTTCTGCAAATGATGCAGCCAATGCTCTTGCTTTTCACCTTGAAAAAGACATCCCTAAGTTTATGGAAGGGCTTAACGCTTTTCTTCATTCAATAGGTTGTAAAAACACTCATTTCAACAATCCGCATGGTCTTCATCATCCTGACCACTATTCCACGCCATACGATATGGCGCTTCTAGGTAAGAAGGCGAGTGAAAATCGTTTATTTAGAGAAATCGTTCTTACTGAAGAGTATGAAAGAACAGGAACTAGACAGCAAAAAGCATTTACTATCAGACAAACCAATCGACTTCTTAAAGAAGGACCCTATTACTATCCTTTCGCATTTGGTCTTAAAACAGGACACACGGATCCCGCTTTATACAACTTAGTAGCAGCGGCAACAAATGGACAAAGAAACCTTGTATTAGCTCTTCATAAATCTGATAAAATTAGTGGCTGCTATCGAGATGCCATCAATTTGTTTGATGCGTTCTTTGCAGAAGAAATGCACAATCGTCTTCTATTTGGTAAAGATGATGTTCTTTTTAGAACGGCAGTGGGTAAGCAGCCGTTAAAAGCGTTTTTGCAAGAAGATGTAGTGATTAGTTACTATCTTTCAGAAGAGCCTGGTTTAAAAACAGAAGTTGTGTGGAATCTGCTCTATTTGCCGATAAAAAAGGGGCAACTTGTTGGAAAGCTTCGCGTTTTTGATGATGATCAAAGAATTTTAGTTGATGCGCCTCTTTTTTCAGCAGATGCGATAGCCAAGCCCTTCAGTTATATCTGGCTTTTGTCTGGCTTAGTAGCGCTCATTTTCATCTTATTGTATAGATGGATAAGATCATCAAAACCTATTTCTCCAAGTCTTAGTGTTTGAGACAACCCCATTTCCTTGATAGCAAAACCAATTTCAGGGCAAAGAGTCTTAAGCATCTTTCTTTTAGACTGCGTAATAATTTTTGCAAATTCCTGAAATCCTTTTTGATCTACATCTCTTATCACTTTTTTAAGATGCAACACCGCTGAAGTTACTTTAGGAGGGGGATAGAAATGGTGCCTTCCAACTTCTAAAGCAATCATAGGTTCGTAAAAAAGGTGAGTAAGAAGAGATAAAAAAGATTCCTGAGCTAATATTTTTTCAGCAAATTCTTTTTGGACTAGAAGAGTAATAGAAGAAAATTTTTCATTGTGATCAAGTAGTAGTTGTAAAATCTGAGAAGAGAGATAGTAGGGGATATTGGCAACTGCTTTGCAATAAGGAAGAGATGCAAAATCAAATGCAAGAACATCTCCTTGATGCCATGTTACTTGATCTGAAATGATCTTCGTAAGATTGTCGTCTTTTTCTACACAGATGATGTGAGCTTTTTTATCTATGAGCTTTTTTGTTAAAGCGCCAGCTCCAGGACCGATTTCGAATATGGTATCGCCTTCATCAACACCAGATATTTCTAGGATTTTATCTAGCACTTTTTCACTTTTTAAAAAGTGTTGACCAAGAGATTTTTTCATGAGCCCCTTGGATAGGGGCTAGAGCTAAAAAAATCTTCCATTATTCAAGAGAAAAAGGCTGATAATTTTCTGGGATCATTCGATAGAAATCTGCCTTATCGCAGTGGTACCTTTTCTTGAGCTTAGAGATGTACTCCGATTGCGCTTTTTGGATTTCTTGTTGGTTGAGCTGACCTTTAAGGTAATTTTCTAATTGCTCAAAAGAAGGGGGTTCATCTTTTTGATGATCGATCAAGTAAAAAATTCTCATGAGCATCGAGCCATCTTTGCGGCTGTACTGCACTTTAGGTTCACTGCAGCTTTTAGCGGCAAGCGTGGATAGAATAGATATATGCTCTGATGACATCTCTTTTGCATTCAAATTGAAGGGTTTTGAAACTTGTATGGTAGAATTTTCAAGAGGGCCTTGTTTGAGTTTAGCAATAAGCCCATCCACATCTTCTATATTTGAATTGTGCAAGAATGGTGAAATTCTTTCCGCTAGAGCTTCATACGGATCCTTATCGGATCTCACAGATACAATTTGATAAGAGAAAGTCTCGATAGGCGGATGCTCTTTTAAGTAGTTTGCATACGCTGTTTGCATTTTCTCGGGGGTGATGTTTTGGCTTGCTTTCTGGTGAATCCTGATCCACTGCATGTAATTCAATACAATCGTTTCGTAGACTTCTTTTTTTGCCTCTTCATATGTTAGCCCTCTTTCATTGAGAGTTTGCATTACATTTGGGCCAAATTGGTTATCTACTTCTTCGTAAAGCTGCGCGTCTGATATTTTGATGCCTAGATCTTCTCCTTCTTTGATGATAAGAGAATTTTGCACCATTTGATCGAGTGCGTGCTTCCAGTTTGCACTGTAAAATTGAACTCTAGAGACAGGGGAGAGAAGCGCTTCAGGAGCAACATCTGCCATTTTCTTATCCATGTCTTTCACAACGTCGTAAAGTGTGATTACTTTACCGTGCAAGCTCACCAGCGGTCGGTTCGTCATTTTAATAGAAATGGATTGCTCTTTTTGTCCAAAAGGAGCTGCAACTAAGGGCAATGAAGCCAGGAGTGAAAGAATGTATCGCATAATGTTAAGATGATATCATAATTTCTCTTTTCAGGGAAGCAGCGAAGAATCCATCCATTTCTCCTTCTGCTACAATAGATTGAAAAGGAGGTTTTTCCAAAGTGAAAGGAAAATTCTTCATAAGCCAACCTACTTGTTCGATATTTTCTTCATTAAATATGCTGCAGGTTGCATAAATAAGCCTTCCGCCTGGTTTTACAAATTGTATGGCGTTCTTCAGTACTTCTCTTTGCGTTTTGATAATCTCTTCTAGATCATGTTTTGTAAATACTAGTTTTCTTTCTGGACTGCGCCGCCATGTGCCTGATCCAGAGCAAGGAGCATCTACTAAAACAATGTCTACTGAAGAGGAAGGCAGAGAGAGTTTAAAGTTTTTTACACCCGCTCTTTTCAGTCTTTCTTCTGCTTTAATGAGAATCTGCGGACGTATGTCGTAGACAAAAATAGGGCACTGATCTTTTGTCATCGATGCAATAGCCAAGCTCTTGCCTGCTGAACCTGCGCAATAATCAAGTATAGTTTGTTTTTCTTTTGCGTCTACATAGGCACTTACACACTGGCTAGCTTCATCTTGAATTTCAAAAAGCCCATGTTTGTATTCATCAGAAGAAAGTAAGTGTGGCGCTTTGGCAAAGATAAGACCCTGTTTTGCGTGTACAGATTTAGTTACGCTATAGCTTCTTGAAAAGAGCGAAAAAAGTTCTTCAGTTGAAGTTTTTAGAAGGTTAGCCCTAATAGCAAAAGGTGCTCTTTCATTTTGAGCTAAACAGATTTTCTCTGCTTTTTCTTCGCCATAGGTATTGCTAAGAAGAGAAAAAATCCATTCTGGGGTAGAGCATCTAATATAAAGGGGTAGATTAGGGGTCTGTTTTAAGATCTCAACATCGACATCAAAAAATCTTTTAACGCGAGCTAGCCAAGAGCACTCTTCTTGCTCATAGTCTAAAAGTAAAGCCCACCTGATAATTTGGTAGCAAGCCTCTGATATTGCTTTTCGGTCTTTAGAGCCTAATTGGTGATGCTCTTTTGCATAACGTGAAAAGGTGAGATCAAATGGAGTTTTTTCATCCCACGAAGAGAAAATTTTTTCTATATGGAATTGATGGAATTTCTTCATGAAAATAGAGTAGCACAGAAAGTAGAAAAAGAGTATTAGAAAGACATGAATAGATCTTTAAGATTTTTAGCTGCTATTGGAAGAATTTTTATTAGTTTGATTTTTCTTATCATGGGCGCTGCAAATGTTTATAATTGGCAAGTTGCTGAAGTTGATATGGCAAGAGCTTTATCTTTGTGGCAGGCATACACAGGGCACATGGTAGCAGTAATTCCTGTATTGATGGCTATTTTAGTCGCAATGCAGCTTGTTGGCGGAGCACTCCTTTTTCTTGGCTGTTACGTACGACTGGCAGCTTTTTTGCTTCTCATGTATCTTATACCTGTAACGATAGTATGCCATCCATTTTGGTTTCTATCAGGACCTGAACAATCGTTAGCCTTAGTGGTCTTTTTAAAAAATTTAGCGGTTATAGGCGGTTTGATTGTTGTTTTAGCTCTAGGTAAAGGGTATGCAAAAAATAAAGACATTGGGCTGGATTCAAAATAAAACCCTTTTCGCACTGAGTCTAATTACAGTTGCTTTTAGTCAACCTGATCATCCCTTTTTTGCCTGGATTGCAACGTTCTTAGGATATGCTCTTTTTTTTATTGCTATAGAAGAGATCGCTTCAAGAAAAAAGCGGTTTCAAATCGGATTCATCTGGTACTTTATGATCCAGTTGATCCAGCTTAGTTGGTTTGCTTCTCCTTATTATCATGGAACAGATATTTACTATCCCTATGTGGGTTTAGCTCTTTGGCTTGCAAGCCAGTGGGGGCTTGTCTGTCTATTTTTCAAAAAAGATGCCGGCTATTGTAGATTGCTTGCAGTCGCAAGTTTATGGGTTTTTCTTGAATATAGCCGCGTATTCGTTTTTTCTGGATTCCCTTTCAATCCCATAGGACAGTCGCTTGGGTTTTCGATCTATTCTTTACAAATGGCAAGTCTCATAGGGATTTTAGGGATGTCATTTTGGGTTTTAATCACCAATCTTTCTCTTTATAGGGCAATCAATAGAATTTCTCTTCATTCAATAGCGATATTTTTTATTTTGTTTACAGCTCCCTATTTTTTTGGCTCATTGAATTTAACAACCCATCAGCATCGAGCAGAGTCTAGTGAATCTATACAGGTCGCATTAGTGCAAACAGGTTTATATGCGGAAGAAAAAAACCTCTTTATAAACCGTCAAAGTGCCTTTCTTTCTTGTGAGAAGCAATGGGAGAACATTATTGACCTTTTGCTAGAAAAAATCAAAACAGATGTAGATTTGATTGTAATGCCAGAAGCGACTGTTTCAGCTGAGCTTTATGAAAAACAGGTTCGTGTTTCCAATGCTCATCGTATCTCTTTAGATAAAACAAAAAGCTTCTCCTCTGCCGAATTAGCGCAAGCTTTAAGCAACCACTTTAAAAGTGATGTGATCATAGGTGCGCTCTACACAAATCAAAATAAGGATTTGTCTTACAATTCAGCCGCACATTTTTCTAAAAATAGTAAATGCTGTCAGCTTTACCATAAGCAAATTCTAGTTCCTCTATCTGAGTATTTGCCGCTATCATTTATAGAATCGATACTATCTAAGCATGGCATTGATTCTTTTTTTACACCTGGATTTGAAAGCAACGTGTTCTACGGGAGAAAAATTTTTGCCCCTACAATCTGTTATGAGGAGTGCTTTAGTCATATATTAAGAAGCGCAAGGCAAAGAGGGGCAGAAATGTTTGTCAATCTCTCTAATGATGTTTGGTTTCCCCATACAAGACTTGCTAAAGAGCATTTTTATTTAGGAAGGCTGAGAGCTGTAGAAAATGGTGTTTCTTTGGTAAGAGCATGCAATACAGGGGTAACAGCGGCAATAGATCCCTTTGGTAAAATCATAGAAAAGTTAGAAGAAAAAAAAGATTCTTCAGATTGGCTTAAGGATGTTTTAGTTGTTAAAGTTCCTTGCTACACCTACAAAACATTGTTTTCGCGAGTAGGAAATACACCTGTACTTTTTTCTAGTTTATGCATCCTTTCAACTTTCTTCATGAAGAGAAAAAAATATCGCTTGTGAAGAAAAGAAAGGTTTAGGTACATTCTAATTAAAATAGCGCCTTTGTGGAGTAGTTCTTGTTGTCGTCATGCGATACCAAAGTCTTAGAGCAAGAGAGAGTTTCATCTTCTATAAGAAATCAGCAAACTATTGAAAAATCGGTAGAATTAGTTGGTAAAGGACTCTTTACCGGCGCTGACATGACAATGCGATTTCATCCCGCTCCTGAAGGATTCGGGATTCGTTTTAAAAGAATCGATCTTCCAAATCAACCTGTAATACCAGCATCTATAGATTATATCATCGGAACTCCTCGCTGCACGATAATAGGGCGCGATGGCTGCGTGATCCAGAGCGTTGAACACGTTCTATCGGCTTTAAAAGCTTTTGAAATCGATAATTTGCTTATAGAGTTAAGTGGTCCTGAAGTGCCGGTAGGGGATGGAAGTGCTATTGCTTTTGTTGAATTGCTGCGCACTGTAGAAAAACTCAAGCAGAAAGGTTTTGTCGAGCCGTATGCGATCACTGATCCTATCTATTGGAGTGGAAACGGCGTCTATTTAGTAGCGCTGCCTTCAAAGGAATTTAGAATCAGTTACACACTTTCATATCCAAATCATCCTCTGATTAATTCCCAGTTTTATTCTTATGTTTTCGACTCAGAGACGTATGCAGAAGAAATTGCCCCTTCTAGAACATTTTCACTCTATGAGGAAATTCTTCCTCTTCTTGAAAATGGAGTCATCAAAGGTGGCAGTCTTGAAAATGGAGTAGTTATAAGAGGTAAAGAAGTGCTCAACCCAGGTGGACTACGTTTTCCTGATGAAATGGTTAGGCATAAAATTTTGGACCTCATTGGAGACTTTTCTCTCATTGGAACTCCAATTTTCGCTCATATTGTAGCCATACGCTCAGGCCATTATTCTAACACCTGTCTTGCCAAAGAAATTGCTGATCTGATTAAAAAGGAACGCAAGAGATGAGCGGTTATCAGTTAGATATCAAGGATATTCTGAAAAGACTTCCTCATAGATATCCATTTTTGTTAGTCGATAGAATTATCAATTTAGATCTCGACAATAATAAGATTGTTGCTTTAAAGAGTGTATCAATGAACGAGCAGTTCTTTCAGGGGCATTTTCCGGGCGAACCGATAATGCCAGGAGTGCTCATTCTTGAAGCTCTAGCACAAACAGGTGGCATTTTGATGTTTGAAAAAGGATTTCAACAGATCAAAGTGCTTACTACAATCCGCCAAGCGAGATTTAGAAGAACCGTACGTCCTGGGGATAGTTTGATTCTGGAGGTAGAGGCTTCTCACCTTTCTAAAAGAGGGGGGAAAGTACAAGGAGTTGCTAAAGTAGATGGCAAAGTCACTACAGAAGCAGAAATTGTATTTGGCCTATTAACAACAAATGAACCCCAAGAGGTCGTATGACAGAAGGCATTGATCCAAGAGCAGTTGTTGATCCTACAGTAAAAATAGGAAAAAATGTGGTTATCGAGCCATATGCAATTGTCAAGGGTAATGCCATTTTGCACGACAATGTAGTGATCAAGTCTCATGCTTACATAGATGGACATACAGAAATTGGAAAAGGGTCAGTGATTTGGCCTTTTGCTTGCATAGGTACAAAAACGCAAGATAAGAAATTTAAAGGTGAAAGAACCTATGTAAGGATCGGAAAGCATACCGAAATCCGTGAATACGTCACTATCAACGCATCTTGTGGAGAAGAAACAGAGGTAGTCGTCGGTGATTACTGCCTTATTATGGCATATTGCCACATCGCACATAACTGCATCGTTGGTAATCACGTCATCATGTCAAACAATTCTACACTAGCAGGTCATGTAACAGTAGAAGATTTTGCAACTATTGGCGGCATGACACCGATACATCAATTTGTGCGTATCGGCAAATATGCAATGGTAGGCGGCATGAGCCGCGTAACTAAGGATGTACCACCATTTACAATAGGTGGAGGGGCTCCATATAAGCTCGGCGGGCTCAACATTGTAGGATTAAAAAGACATAAATTCTCATTCGATATCCGTAAAAATTTAACTCGCGCCTTCAAACTTACTTACAGAAACGGTTTAACTCTTCAAGAAGCCATTGAGCAGATTCAAATAGATATTCCCTCTTCAGAGCAAATCGATCATTGGGTCGAATTTTGCAAAGATTCCAAAAGAGGTCTAATTTGTATGGAAGGGATTACAAGACATATTCTAGAAGAAGATAAAGAAGGGCAAGATCAAGAGCTTCTAGAAACAAAATGAACGTCATTTTTTTTGGAACACCTGAATTTGCAGAAAAAATTCTTCAGCATCTTCTCTCTCATAGCATCAATATTGTAGCAGTTGTTACAGGGCAAGATAAACCTCGCGGCAGATCGCAAAAACTGCAGCCTACTGAGGTAAAGCAGTTCATGCAAGACAGTTATCCATCGATTCCTGTCTTTCAGCCTATCAAAGCTTCAGATCCAGAGTTTGTTGAAAAATTAAAGACGTACAATCCTGATGTATTTGTGGTTGTTTCTTATGGGCAGATTCTTAAGCAAAACCTTTTAGATGCTGCTAAAATTTTGCCGATCAACATCCATCCTTCTATGCTTCCTTTGTATAGAGGTCCATCTCCTATAAGAGCCCCTCTTTTGAATAAAGATTCAGCGACAGGCGTTACTATCATGAAGATGGTTCTTGAAATGGATGCGGGCGATATCTTGATGCAAGAAGAATTCGTGATCCCGGAAGATATGGTTTTCACGGAACTTGAAGGCCATCTTTTGAACCTTTCATGCCGTCTTATCATGGAAGTTTTGCAAAAAATGCAATCACATCTTCCATTAGAGGCAAAATCTCAATCACATCATCTGATGAATTTAACAAAAAAGACTGTAGCAGAAGATCTCGTCATAGACTTTTCACAAAAAGCAGAAGATGTCCATGCCAAAGTTAGGGCGTTTTCTTATCAGCCTGGGGCTTATGCCTATTTTGATATTCAGGGGAAAAGAAAACGGATTAAAATTTTACGCACGCATATTACCGATATTGCTGCAACATCGCCTGGGAAAAATATTTTTTTTCACAAAAATCAAGGCTGGGTCCTCTCATGTAAGGATCTAGGCTTAAAAATTTTAGAGGTGCAACCTGAAGGGGGTCGCGCTATGAATATTAAAGATTTTATGAATGGAATTAGTGAACCAGTTTTTCAATCTTAACAAAACACTTAAAAAAGATCTTTCGTTTCTTGTTTAAATCTTTCACTCCCTTTTTCTTAATAAAAAACAAAAATAAAATGATTTTTTATTATGAATTTTAAAATTCAAAAACCCTAACAATTTCATTTTTGGTTGTTTACAAATAAGAGCTCTCCTTCTATATTATCATCATATATAAAGATTACGTGAAGGTGTGATATGGCTTTAGTTAACGATTTGCGATCGACTCTTGATACAAATATCTATCAAGAAATTTCCAATTTTGCTTCAGAAAATCAAGCAGGTGCTTGGGAAGTAACTGGTGCTTTTGCTGAAGTTTTCGGCAATGACACAGTCTTAAAAGTTGCTGATTTTGCTGCTGACTCTCTAGTTTTTCCAGAAATATTGGCAAGCTTAGGAGAAGTTGCTAATGCTGCAGGTGAGTGTGTAGAGATTTTTTCAGCGCCTTGTTCTTCTAATAGAGAAAAAGGGCAAGTTGCTAGAGAATTGATCGGTTCAACATTTGAGTTTACATCAACAAATCTAAGTGCTGTTAAGTTTTTAGCTGAGTTAGAAGTTGTGGCATTGTCTGAGCAGTCAGAGGTTTTGATTGATGGTACTAAAGATGCGCTTAACATCTTGGTAACCACAAGCAATATTATCGATAACGTCGCTTCATTAATGACAATCGCTGAGAGATCTCAAGAAGAAGGAAGAACGCCTTACGAAATCACAAAAGATAGTTTTTCGTCGCATGTCAATATATGGCAGCTTGTAAAAAACAGTGCATCTTGCATTGGTAGCATCGTAGGTCTTGCTGCTGTTATAGCGGGTTTAGCTCTTAGCGCATGGATCGTTGCGGCTGTAGCTGTTGTTGTTTTTGCAGCATCAGTGGCGCTTTATTGGGTGCAAGGAGAAGAGCAAAAATATGAAAATGCACATGTATTAGATAAAATCATTACACAATTAAATCCGAGGTAAATATGTCAATTGCATTTAACGCAAACGTTGTATCGATTAGATCAGAAGGAAATATGGTAGGAAATTTGCTTTCTGATGTTGGAAGCAAGCCTACATTGGTGCTTAAGACAACTCAAACTGCATGTGGGTGGGCAGAGTTTGCAGGTGCTTGCATCGGTAGCTCTTCTTCTCTAGAAGCAGCGAACACAGCGAGCAAAATTGGTAGCGCTTGTAACTTAGGAGCGAAAATCAACGCTCTTCCAGATGGAATGAATTCCCTAGGTTCATGCATCAATGCAATTCCTAAAATCATCAATAGTGCAGAAAAAGTTCAAAACAGTGAAGATGGAGCAGTCAAAGCTCTTACAACTACAACAGTAGGTGCAGTTGAAAACTTAGCAAAAGCTACTTCTTCAGCTGGAGAATTTGCTGAAGCTTTAGCAAAAATGCAAGCATTTGTTCCAGATACATTCGCGCTTGGTATTGCAACGCAATCGGCAAAAATTGTTGCTGATGTTGCCGGTATTGTGGGTTCTGTATTCAAAATCATCGATATTTCGGAAAGTTCAGGAAAAGTAGAGCAGGCAAGAGCTGATGGCAACTTGACTCCTAATCAAGAGAGTATTCATGAAATGAAAGTGCATGAATCCTGGCTCTCAATGGTAAAAAATGTAGGAGGATTAGCTCTTCACGTGATTAGCATTTTAGCTATAGCGCTAGGTGTTGCTATTCTTAATCCAGTAGTTCTTGTGATCGGTACAGCAGTTCTCATCACATCTATTGCTCTATACTTCATCTCAGACAATAGAAAGGCTGCTGAGCAAAGCGACATTATTCATAAAATCAATGTTCAATTAGCTAGCTAATCATTATTTAAGCCCCCTCCTTCTACATGGCGGGGGTGTTAAAATTTAATCTTTTCTAGATGATCGTTTTTGCATGTGATATGATCTTATTGCATGAGTGTTTCTCAAATACAGACAGAAATTACACCGTCTCAAAATACTTTTTGGAGCAAGACTTCAGAGTCTGTTGCGCAGCTATCCTCTAAGCCTATTAGCACATCCATCGGTATAGGTTTAGGGATTGGCCTCATAGCCTCTAGTATAAGTTTTGCGCATACATTTAGTGAGCCAGAACTTACTACTAGGCTTCATCAAAAAAAAGAAGAGAGTTCGGTTCTAGCGAATCGTGTCGCTACAGGTTTTGCTCTTACAGGTTCAGTTGCTCGATTTAGTGGGTGGGTCCATAAAGAGATTTTTTGGCAAGCAGGTGGAGTTCATGCGACAAGTGTTTTTTCAGGAATAGGATTTGGAGTAGGTATAGTCACGGCTGGATTTAAAGCTTTCGGTGCGCTAGAAGAGTTGAGTGAAATCGATCGATTAAAAAAAATTGGCGAAAAAATCGAAGAAACACCGCCTAGTCAGTTTTTTAACGCACAAGTTATTGAAGTTTTGAATTACATATCCCATATCCTCTTCGCAGGATTTTGTGTAATGGGCATTGTTTCACTTATAGTGGCTAATGCTGTATTTCCCTTAATCAGCTTCGCTTTCTTGTTTGGGAGCTTTTTAATGGGTCTTTCTGCCGTTTTTATGAAGATAGGAAATGGCGAGGAGCAAAAAGCTCTAAATATTTTAAAAAGTCATGATTTGGAAAAACAGTACACCTACTACACCTATTAAAAAATCGTTAGAAAAAGCGGAATGGGGCATGCTTTTCTTCGTTTTTCTGCTGTTTTTTGCCATTTTCTTAACAACTACTTATAATAGAAAAAAAATTAGAAACCTCGTAGTATCAGAGACAAAGCGTGAGATTTTTACACAATAGATCAAAATATTGATTGTGGAAAAAAGAAGCCTTTTGTTAATCTGTCCCGCATGAGTCTTAACCAGAGAGGAATTCGGATCATTCTTGAGAACTGACTCGAAAAACTCACAATAAGAGAAACTGCTAACTCGAAGGAATAGTATGTCTCTGCAGATGATAGCAAAGAAAGCTGGAATGATGAGCTTTTTTAATAAAAAAGGCGAACTCATATCCGTCACCGTACTTGAAATGGCGCCTAATGTAATCAGCCAGATCAAGACCTTAGAAAAAGATTCGTATAAAGCCATTCAACTTTCGTCCGTTTCTGTTTCCTCTTCTAAAAAAAGACGTCTCGGCAAACCATTGATTGGTCATTACGAGACAAAAAATATTGCACCGAAAAAATTTGCTCAAGAATCCAGAGTGGAATCACTTGACGGATTCGAACTCGGGCAAGAATTCACCGTTGAATATTTCAAAGAAGATGGACTTATTGACGTCACTGGAATCAGCAAAGGAAAAGGATACCAGGGGGTCATGAAGCGGTACAACGATAGAGGGGGTAGAGGCTCCCACGGAGCGGGTCCTACAGCTCGCCATCCTGGATCGACAGGAAATCGTACAAGCCCTGGAAGATGCTTGCCTGGAAGACACCAAGCGGGTCACATGGGTGATGAACAAGTTACCGTTGAAAGATTGAAAGTTGTACACGTGGATCCTGCTAAAAACGTTCTCCTCGTTGAGGGAAGCGTTCCTGGTCCTGTAGGAGCAAGAGTGTCCATAAGACAAGCCCGTAAGATGAAAAAGTGAGGTTTTGGTGGTTAACGTAAAGAAATACGATTTCAAAGGTCAAGAGCAGGGCGAAGTATTTATCGACACCGCGATTGAAAAACCGGCGAATATACAAATGATTAAAGATTATATTGTCGCTATCCGCCACAACCTGCGCCAGTGGTCAGCCAACACAAAAGGCCGTAGCGAAGTTAATCATACAGGGAAAAAACCGCACCGTCAAAAAGGTACAGGTAACGCTCGTCAAGGGTGTTTAGCTGCGCCTCAATACAAAGGGGGTGGACGTGTTTTTGCTCCTAAGCCTAAATTTGATCAATTTGTAAGAATTAACAAAAAAGAAAAAAGATCTGTAATTCGTCAGATCCTGCTTGAAAAAATCGAAAAAGGTGATCTCGTGTTTGTACAAGAAGATCTACCTGAGCAACCAAAAACAAAAGTTGTTGCTGATTTCCTAAAAGCGGTAAATAGTGACGGAAAAAGAGTTCTCTTCCTCGGCGCAATGCCAACAACAGTGGAAGGGGAAATGGTTGCATCTCCAGCAGAGCACTATTCAGTGTTCACAAAGAGTTTGCGCAACATTCCAAATTCTTATTTCCAGTTACTGATTAATGCTAGCGGATATGATCTGCTTGCTCCTAGCCGCATTGTTGTTTTTGATACAGCGGTCAATGAACTTAAACAGATATTCCAATCTTAGGAAGGATTATGCAGCAGCGAACCATTATCAAACATGTACACGTAACAGAAAAAACGAACGTGCTTGTTAACCTAGCAAATGCAACAAGCAACAAATGCTTGGCAAGATGCAAAACATCACAGTATGTTTTCGTCGTAGATCGCGATGCTAACAAACACATGATCAAAAAAGCTTTCGAAGAGCTTTACAAAGATGTTCATGTGACTAGTGTCAACACGATCAATTGCAAAGGAAAGCAAAAAAGAGTTCGTGGTAGAATGGGAAGAACTTCAAGTTGGAAGAAAGCTATAATTACCCTGCGCGAAGGCGAAACAATCGATCTAACAGTTTGAGAATAAGGTATCTATGAGATATAAAAAAATCAACCCAACGAGTTCTGCTAGAAGAGGACTTGTATTGCCGATCTCCGAAGAGCTCACAGTAAGAGATGCTACAGGGGCTAGAATTAAGCCTACAAAGTCATTACTTCTTCCAAAAAGAAGAACGAACGGCAGAAACAATATGGGACACATCACGAACAGACATCGTGGTGGTGGGCACAAGAGAAAGTATCGTGTTATTGATTTCAAACGTGCAAAGTTTGGAATTGAAGGGACAGTAAAATCTGTTGAATATGATCCAAACAGAAGTGCGTTTATTGCTCTAATTTCCTACGTAGATGGGGAAAAAGCATACATCCTCGCTCCTAAAGATCTTCAAGTTGGTCAGAAAGTCATTTCTGGCGACACAGCTCCTTTCAAAGTGGGTAATGCAATGGCACTAAAGTTAATCCCTGTGGGTTTAACGGTGCATGCAGTAGAAATGCATCCTGGTAAAGGTGCAGCACTAGTACGTTCTGCAGGAACAGGTGCTCAGCTTCTTGCTAAGGAAAAAGGCTATGCGATGTTAAAAATGCCTTCAGGCGAAACACGTATGGTACCTGATACATGCATGGCAACAATTGGAGAACTTTCTAACGCAAGCCACAATTTGCGCAAAGAAGGTAAAGCTGGAAGAACCAGATGGAAAGGTATTAGACCAACTGTTAGAGGGGTCGCTATGAACCCTGTTGACCACCCAATGGGCGGTGGTGAAGGTAAACATAAAGGTCACACCCCAGAAACGCCATGGCGTCTCCAGACAAAAGGTAAGAAAACACGGCGTAAGAAAAAATCAGCCCGTATGATTGTACAAGATCGTAGGAAGAAGTAGGAGATAATATGCCAAGATCACTGAGAAAAGGTCCTTTTATCGACGGAAAGTTGATGACAAAGGTGGAAAAAAACAGACAGTCAGGAAAACCAATCCGCACTTGGTCTAGACGTTCTACCATTCTTCCTGAGATGGTAGGGGTAACATTTGATGTTCACAACGGCAAGCAGTTTATTCCTGTTTACGTCACAGAGAACATGGTGGGGCATAAGCTAGGTGAGTTCGCCCCGACAAGAAAGTTTAAACTGGTAAGCAATCCGAAATAAAGGACATTAAGCATGGCGAAAGCAGTGACGAAATATGTACGCGTTACCCCACGCAAAGCTCGGCTAGCAGCCGATTTGATTCGTGGGAAGCATGTGGAATATGCTTTTCAGCAGCTAGCCCATTGCAAAATGAAAGCGGGTAAGCTGATTGCAAAGACATTGAAAAGTGCAGTAGCAAACGCAGAGAATAATGATGGAAAAGATCGCAAAAATCTTTACGTAGCAGAGATGTTGGTTAATCCAGGTCCTGTAATGAAAAGAGCGAAGGCGAGAAACCGTGGAGGAAGAGCTCCAATTCTCAAGCGCACCTCTCATTTTGTGGTTAGAGTCGAAGAGCAAAAGGAGTAAAAACGAAACATGGGTCAAAAAACACATCCGCAAGGTTTTAGATTAATATTGCGCAAGAACTGGGATTCTCAGTGGTATGCTCCGAAGGCTCAGTTTGCGACTCAATTGCACGAAGACCTTGCTATACGCAAGTTCTTGTCAAAAAAGAGTGCATGTCAAGGAGCTTCACGCTTCTTGGTAAGAAGATTGAGTGATAAAATTGAAGTGGTTATTCATACTGCAAGACCAGGATTGGTTATTGGTAAGAAAGGCCAAGAAATTGAAGTCCTCAAGCAAGAATTGAAAAAATTCACAGGTAAAGATGTCTATCTAGAAGTAGAAGAGATCAAAAGACCTGACCTAGATGCTACACTAGTTGCAAATGCGATTGCAACACAGTTTGAGAGAAGATTGGCTTGGAGACGAGTTCTCAAAAAAGCTATCCAAAGCTCAATGGATGCCGGAGCTGCTGGTATCAAGATTGTAGTATCAGGACGTATCGGTGGTGCAGAGATCGCAAGAACAGAGTGGTATAAAGAAGGGAAAGTTTCACTTCACACTCTAAGAAACGACATTGATTATGCTCAAGGAAGAGCAGAAACCACATACGGAAGTATTGGAATCAAAGTTTGGATCAACCGCGGAGAAATGAAAGCAGCCCCGCAAAAACCGGCAGCTACAGGAGCGTAATACCATGGCAAAAATGTCTCCGACAAGAACAAAATTTAGAAAAGCTTTCAAAGGCTCTAATGCTGGACTCGTTAAGCGTGGCGGATTTGTCACAACTGGCGAATACGGAATGCAAGCTCTTGAGCGCGGAAGAATAACTGCAAGACAAATTGAAGCTTGCCGCGTTGCAATTAACAGAGAATTTGCCAGAAAAGGGCAAATTTTCATTAACATCTTTCCTCACACTCCAGTGTCTAAAAAACCAGCCGAAACTCGTATGGGTAAAGGTAAAGGGGCAGTAGACCACTACGTAGCGGTGATTAAGCCGGGGAAAGTTTTATTTGAAGTAGCGGGCGTGCAAAGAGAAATGGCTCAAGGCGCTCTACGTAAAGCGGCAGCCAAACTCAATATTGCGGTTCGGTTTGTCGAACGGCTTCACACGATATAGAGGAAAAATAGAATGAAGAAGTCAGTCAAACAAGAGTTGAGAGAAAAATCAGTTAACGATCTCCAAGAGAGCGTAGGAGAAGCTAGAACAAAGCTATTCCATTTGCAT
>VGMA01000005.1 GCA_016866575.1 Chlamydiota bacterium | reverse complement strand
ATCTTTTACTTGGGATCTTCCTGAAATCGATGCACATTTGATTTCAAAAGATGGTTCTGAAAAATTTCTTTTAAAGACCAAAGATGGCTTTGTCTTTGAAATGGTCTTTATGTTTTACGACGATCGATCAACCCTTTGCATCAGCAGCCAAGTAGGCTGTAAAATGGGCTGCACTTTCTGCCAAACAGGAAAACTAGGTTTTCGCAGAAACCTAACCTCTGGGGAAATTCTCTCCCAAATCGTCCTTGCAAACCAAAAAAAGCCTGTAACAAACGTTGTTTTTATGGGTATGGGCGAGCCTTTAGACAATTATGAAGAAGTAGTCAAAGCCTGCAAAGTGATGATCGATAAAAATGCGCTGAATCTCTCTAGCTCTAAGGTAACGATCTCTACATCAGGTCTTGCCCCTCAAATTGAGCAGCTTGGCAAAGATCTTCCGGTGCGATTAGCCATCTCGCTGCACGCAGCTGAAGATGAAAAACGGAGCAAAATGATGCCGATCAATCGCCGCTATCCTCTAGCGAAATTGAAAGAGGTTCTTTTGACCTACCCTGCGCCAAAACGCTATGGCATCACCTTTGAATATGTAATGATCGAAGGTGTCAACGACAGCATCGAAGATGCAAAAAAACTTGTCAGCTTCCTTCATGGGATCAAAGCAAGAGTAAATCTCATCCCGATGAACCATTTCCCGGGAGTAGACATGCACGCTTCAGCAAAAGAAAAAATCACAAAGTTTCAATCGTATCTTTCGGAAAGGTCAATACCTGCCCCTGTTCGCTACAGCAAGAGCCAAGATATTAGCGGCGGCTGCGGACAGCTAGCGGCAAAACGGCAAGAAGAGCTTTTGATTGATCCTCGCGTCTTGAGAAGAGCGCGAAGCGAAGCGAATTCTCATTAAAAATGATTCAACACAGGCTAGCTGCGCTCTGGCCTGCTGTGTATCCTGTAGACCACGCATTTTGGAAATTAAAGCCCCCTGTAACGCCATCGATGTCAAGAATCTCTCCTGCAAAAAATAGATGGGGAGCTATTTTACTTTGCATCGTTCTGAAATCAACCTCTTTAAGCATCACACCACCTGCTGTGACAAACTCTTCTTTGTGGGTCGTTTTTCCCTCCATTTTGTAGACATCGTTGTGAAGCTTTTCTGCTAAAATCAATAGATCTTTATCAGAAACATCCTTCCAGGGTTTATCCATGGAAAATAGCTTCCAAAAATTTTTGGGAAATTGGAAGGGATTGTCTGTAGACATCACTTTTTTAGGGTGCTCTTTTTTGTAATTAAGCAGTATCGGATATGCTTTTATGCTTGATAGCCAATCGATATGCACATCTGCTAAATAGCCCTTTTCATGCAAGAATCTAGCTGCCCAGGCAGAAAGTTTTAGTACCGCAGGGCCGCTAAATCCAAAATGAGTGATCAATAACGGACCTCTTTGGCTCATAGAAAATCCGTCGATAGTTACCTTTACATCTTGAATAGCGATACCAGACAGCTCTTTTAGCGGGCTTGTAGGGATATTGAATGTGAATAAAGAAGGGACAGTAGGAACAATCGTGTGCCCATACGATCTAGCTATTTCGTAGCCATCAGGGCTGCTTCCGGAGGCTAGGATTAAGGTTTTAGCTTCAGGCAATGTTGTAATTTTTTCTTTTAATCGGATTTCCACCCCTAACTCTTTGGCTTCACCAACAAGAGCATTGATGATCGTCTCTGAAGAATCGGTGATAGGAAACATCCTGCCATCTTTTTCTGTTTTGAGCTCTACTCCCCTTTCTTTGAACCAAGCGATAGTGTCTAAAGGGCCAAAGCGATGGAATAAACCTAAAAGCTCTTTTGACCCCCTAGGGTAGTTTTTAGAGAGTAAAACAGGATCAAACTGGTGATGGGTTACATTGCAACGCCCGCCGCCGGAAATGCGCACTTTAGAGAGTAAAGCGCCCGATTTTTCAAAAATGGCCACCTTTAATTCAGGTCTAAGACTTTTGGCTCTTAGGGCAGCAAAAAAGCCAGCTGCCCCTCCACCTATCACTGCTACATCATACATGGGCGAAAATTATAGCACTTCTGATGCTAACGCCGCAAGCTCTGAACGCTCAGTTTGTTTAAAGAAAATATTGCCATAGAGGTGATATTTCTTCATTTTAGCGATCAAATAGACAAGGCCGTTAGAATCTGAGTCTAAATACGCGTTGTCAATTTGGGTAGGATCGCCAAGCACAATTACCTTTGTATTAGGACCAACGCGTGAAATCAAGGTCTTCATTTCATGCGGGGTAAGGTTTTGTGCTTCATCAATGATGATATAGCTATTAGCGATTGAGCGCCCTCTCATGTAGGTAATCGCTTCAACTTGGAGTTTATTGCTCTCTACAATCCATTTTTGGGTCTCAGCACCTAGCTCTTTATCTTTTGAAGTGCCGCAGATGTATTCCAAATTGTCGTAAAAGGCCCCCATCCAAGCGCGGAGCTTTTCCTCTTTTGTTCCAGGCAAATAACCGATGTCTTTACCTACAGGAATAACAGAGCGGGTGATGATGATTCTTGAATAGACCCCTTCATCAAAAACTTTGCGAAGACCTGCTGCTAGAGCTAATAATGTTTTACCAGTACCTGCTTGACCTACAAAGGTGACTAGTTTGATGTTATCGTCTAAAAGCAAATCGATGGCACATTTTTGCTCGACGTTTTTTGGTTTAATACCCCAAAGATCCTTATTGATATGGGCCAGTGGGACGAGTTTAGCCCTTTTGCTATCAACGCGGCAAATAGCTGAAGATCCTTCAGCGCTCTTTAAAATACAAAACTCATTAGGAGAAAATTTTTCTTCTTTTGGAAGCTCGATGTGTCCATCTTTATAGAATTCATCGATCAATTTTTTTTGCACATCTAGAGTTTGTATACCACGGTAAAGCGTGGAGAAATACTCTTTAGAAGTTGCATAATTTTGTGTTGCAATACCAATTGTTTCAGCAATGATTCTTGTGATCGAATCTTTGGAAACAATGACAACATCTTCCCCTTTTTCTTTTAAATCGTAAACGGTGCAAAAGAATTTGTATCTGGTTCGATCAGGAGTTAAAGTAAATTCTTTGGCTTTAATTTGAGGCGATTCTAGCACCACACGAAGCTTTGAGCCACCTTCTAGCAAAATGCCTGCTTGAAGATTTCCCGAAGCGCCCATGCGATCGACAAAACGCATAGCTTGTCTTGCGTTTCTTCCCATTTCATCGTTGAATCGTTTGATTCTATCTAATTCTTCTATCACATTACCTGGGATAACCACATCGTGGGGACCAAAATTTACAAGAGACTGTGCATCGTGCAAAATGACATTTGTATCCACCACATAGGTTTTTCTCGCCATTGAACCTCCAAATAAATTTACATACTAGCCCCCTTATGCAAAAAAAAAGCTCTTATTACAACCCTTTTTATTTATACGTATTAAATTTTTTAATGTTAGTATATTGGGTGATTTTTCAGCAATCGTTGCGCTTAAGTGCTAAAATAGGTATAATGATGAATAAGTACTTCAAGGAGGTCTTATGAAAATTACCGACAAAATTCTCCATATTCCCCCTTATATATCTACTACATGGGACAGAGTCGATTACCTAAAGATGGAAGAACATCACCTTGTGATAGGTCTTAATCTTGATAAACCAGTATTGATTCCAAACCTTAGCAAAGAATGTGTAAAACATATTTTTGAATCTCATGCTAAACATATCGAATCTCATGAATCCAATAGAGGAGATCTTGCCTTAAAACTCGATTCGCTTCCTATCGGAATAGAGCTCGAAGGAATGCCGCAACTTGGCAATTTAGTAGGACACAATCCTTTGCTTGCTAATGCGCCTGATTTACCGAAACCAATCCTCAAAAGCATAGAAGCAATTACAAAAATGCTGGGTATTGATCCTGCAATTTTTCAAATTTCTGTAGAAGATCTTCATTGCAACTGTCCTCACTGTCAAATCGCTAAAGCGATGTACGCCCCTTCTGCAGAAATCGAAGAATGCATCTCTGAAGAAGATTTGCGCTTCAAAGATTGGGATATTACACAAAAAGCAGAGCATTTGTTTGAAGTGATTCACCCTCTTGATAAAGAAGAACACTACCAAGTCTATTTAGGTGAGCCGATCGGATGCACGTGCGGCAAAAATGATTGCGAGCACATCCGTGCGGTTTTACTCAGTAGTTAAGTTTTTTAGACCAATCGCGATTTGGGTTGCTCAAAAACGAACAAATTCATAGAATGGGGCCATTATTCATGAATCAGGATGGTGTCCATGAGAAGAGCTATTGTTCTCTTAACTATTTGCTGCAGCAGCGCGCTTATTGCTAATGAAAAAGGCAAGCTCACAGCTGTACAAACATTGGAGCCTGAGCTGTCAAATAGCATGCCTATCAGACAGCCGGCACAAATCAAATCAACTCCTGCAATGTCTGCAAGTTCAGCGCAGCCCGTTGCTGAAAGACAAGCGCCAAAATACAACGCCTTCACCGGTAGAGTTGTAGGAAATGGTGTAAGACTTCGCTTACAGCCCGATGTCGAGAGCTCAATTGTAAAAGAACTCTCCAAAGATGATTGGGTAATCGTTGTGGAAGAGAAAAACGATTTCTACGGAATCGAAGCTCCAAGCGATATGAAAGCTTACGTATTTCGCAGCTTTGTTTTAGATAATGTTGTTGAAGGAACACGCGTAAATGTTCGCCTTCAGCCAGAATTAAATGCTCCAGTGATTGGACATTTAAACACAGGCGATAAAGTCAATGGCGCTATCAGCGATCAAAATTCAAAATGGCTCGAAATTGCCCCGCCTAAAAACACCCGTTTGTATGTAGCTAGAGAGTTCATCGAAAAAATGGGTGGTCCTGAGCTCAAAGCAGTGAGAGACAAAAAGAAAACTTCTGTCGTTCAACTTATGGAATCTGCAAATGCAGTTTCACAAGCAGAACTTTCTAAATCTTTTGATGAAATCGATTTCGATAAAGCTACTGCTAATTACAAGCTTGTGATCCAAGATTACAGCGATTTCACAGAATTTGCTGAACAAGCAAGAAACCATTTAGTAGAACTGCAAGAGTGCTACCTTCAAAAGAAAATTTCTTTCCTTGAAGCAAAAGCAAACAAGCTTACAAGACAACTCACCATGGCAAAAGAAGCAAATCCTGCTCTTGACATCCCTGTTGAAGTTGCTCCATTAACAGACAAAATGAAATCATGGATTTCTGCTGAAGAGTCTTTATTCCTTGTTTGGGCATCGCAACACCCTGCAAGATCTCTTGATGATTACTACCAAGAGCAAAGAACTAAAGCGATTCGTGTTTCAGGAATTTTGGAGTCTTACACAGCTCCAATCAAAAATAAACCAGGAAATTTCATCATTCGTGATAGAGATCTTCCACGCGCATATCTTTACTCTACAAAAGTAGATTTAGAGAAATTCGCGGGCAAATACGTAAGTCTTTACGTTGCTAGCCGTCCAAACAACAACTTCGCATTCCCTGCCTATTTCGTTCTTGATGTTGTCGATGGAAGTTAGAGAATTTGCACTCCACATTTTGGAAAATGAAAGGATCGAGGATAAACTTCTCGATCCTCCTTTTTTAACAGACCTTGATCCAGGTTCACCACTTTTCTTAAGAGAACCTGCACGCGCTCACAATATCCGCTTTTCAGCCCATACGCGAGGCGAAAGAAAAAAACTCCCCCCGCTGCAAGAACTCTATGACATTGAAAAAAGAGCTGTTTGCTTACACAGATTCTGCGGCCATGAACTTCTTGCTGTAGAAATGATGGCTTACGCCTTATTAGCTTTTCCTGAAGCTCCAACGGCTTTTCGCAGAGGACTGTTGTTCACCTTAAAAGAAGAGCAAGAGCACGTCAGAATTTATATGAAGCGCTTAGAGGGTCTTGGCCTCACACTTGGAGACTTGCCGCTTTACAAACATTTTTGGCGTCACACCCCATTTATTACTTCTCCGATACGTTACGTTAGTATGATGAGCTTGACCTTTGAAATGGCAAATTTAGACTTTGCACCCTTTTATGCTTCTGCATTCAGAAAGATTGGGGATAAGGAATCGGAAGAATTGATGAATCGCATTCTTTTAGATGAAATTAAGCATGTCCGTTTTGGCATCAACTGGTTCCATAAGCTGCAGCAAAGACAAGATAGCCACGACTGGGTAGAGTATTGCGAAAGCCTATACCCCTATCTTACCCCTAAAAGGGCTAAGGGGCACATCTATCAAGAAGAGTATCGACAAAAAGCGGGTGTTCCCGACGATTGGATCAAAAAAATCGAAGAAGCATGATCAGTTTTTACACCAAATCTTTTGGGATCTGATCAAGAAGCTCAGGCTCATCAATTTCAATAGAATCTGCTGCCGCTCCATACTCTTTGAATTTTCTTGCACTCACTAATACTCTTTTTTCTAGTGTTCCCATGGCTTTATTGTAAGCGTCCACAGAACTTGCCAAGCTTTTTCCTAAAGTAGCAAAATGCTTAGTCATATCGTAGACTCTTTTATGGAGCTCTTTGCCTAATTGGCTTATTTCATGGGCATTTTTAGAAAATTGATCTTGTTTCCAGCCATAAGCAATGGCTCTAAGTAAACCAATCAATGTCGTAGGAGTAGCGATGACAACGCCTTGCTCTGCAGCGAATTCTATGAGCGAAGGATCCTGCTGTAAGGCGCTGCTAAAAAATATTTCAGCTGGGAGGAAAAGGACCACAAACTCTGGAGATCCTTCAAGAAAATTCCAATAGGTTTTTCTACCTAGCTGGGTAATGTGCATGCGGATATGCTTTGCATGATCTTGCAGCCTTTCTAGTCGGACATGATCATCTTTAGTTTGATTTGCATCCAAGAAGGCTTCAAACGGAGCCTTTGCATCAATTATAACACTTTTTTCACTAGGAAGTCTTACCACTACGTCAGGGCGCAGCCTTCCCTCTTCTGTCTGGAGCACTTGCTGCTCAAAAAAGTCGCAATAATTGAGCATGCCAGCTAATTCAATCACCCGCTTAAGCTGCACTTCTCCCCACATACCACGGATTTCAGGTTTTCTTAAAGCAGAAACAAGATTTGCTGTTTCTTGGCGAAGATGCTTTTCTGATTCAATCATAGCACGCATTTGCTCTTTAAGAACCTCTTGCTCCCCTTTGCGCTCTTTTTCAAGTTTTCTTAGGCCATCATCAAGTCTAAGTAAGGAGTCTTGGACTGGCTGGACAAGTTTAGCAATAGCTATTTCTTTTTTTTCAAACTCACCTTGAGACTGTGTATGGAGCTTTTGCAAAGATTCAAAGGAGGTCTCTCCTAGAGTTTGTTTCATTTCTTTCAAAAATTCCATCTTGGCTTCTTGGATTTTCAGTTTAGACCAAAGAAATAAGATGATAAAAGCTAGAGCAAAAAAGGATAAAATTACGTATATCATAACCTATATTCTAGGACAAAGAGCTGTTATCCCCAAATAAAAAATAAATTTTCACTAAAAATTTGAAATATAATAAATAGATACATAGATTGATTATCTTTATTAATGTATAATATAGCTTGGAAAATATTATGATTTTATTAAAGAAGTTATTAGTTAATCTTTTCTTTCTTTCTGCTACTTTGCCAATCCCTCAGCATTTGAAGCCCTACTCTGTTGCTTCACTTTGCCCTATTGCGTATCAAGAGGAACTAGAGGAATGCAAAGAGGAAAAGATCCTCTTTTTTGCAGATAAAATATTTCCTGCCTATAAGGTCAGGGTATATGAAAGGATCTATAGGGCAGATCTAGCTGAGGTGGGCTCTATATATTATGTGATGGATGAAAATGGTAAAAAACTTTGTGTGATCAAGAGATCAAAAAAAGAGATTGAAGCTCTTCAATATCTAGAAAAAAAGAAGTTTTCCTCTTTTAATACGCCAAAAATTATTTTAATTGAAGATGATCTAGTAGCGATAACAATCGCTAAGGGATACAGCTTGAATAGCTATTTAAAAAAACTCTCTAGCTCTTCAATTGAATCTAGAAAAAAAATGGAGCCATTACTTCTTCATATAGTGAAAAAAACCCAGCTAGCACTTGATGAAATTCATACGAAAACTACTCGTATTCATGGGGATATGAATCCAGGCAACATATTTTACGACCCCTTAACTGATGAAATCACTTTAATTGACTGGGAATTTTCAGCAAAAAAACTCCCGCCGGCTTATGATGTTGCGGAATGTACCTTGTTATTAGAGGCGTTAGCGTTTTATCATGGAATTGAAGTCAACTTCACCGAACTATTTAAGATGACAGAAGAAGTTGATCACTATAGAGAACTATTAAAAGAGGAGTATATTCGCTCTTTTTCATTAGATGATTGCCAAGGCGTCGATCCTATCTCGATCCAGGCGTTAGCACTTTCATCTTATTTTTCTTCTTCATCATCAGGCTCAAAATCGAGCAATTTTTGAGATTTTCTTCCCGATATTTTTCGGATGATCGATAAAATTAGTCCAACAATGATATAACCCCAAAAACTTACAAGAACTAGAATCGATAAGTAGTGTAGAATTCCGTAGATGAGTATAATCGCTGCCATCACCGTCAAAAAAATCAGGTGAAAGGAAGCTACCTTTATACGAAAGGTCTTAATGCTGGCAAAACGCCACTTGCTAATCATGAGATACGCTAAAGCCATCATGACGCAAGATAAAATGACCGCGCGAAGAGTATGGGATATGCTTACTAGGCTCTCAAAAAGAGGTGTGCTAAGAAAAAGGGCTGGAGAAACAGCCGCCATTGCTGCAGCAGGAATAGGGAGGCCTTCAAAACTTTGCTTCATATTCAGCTCAGCTTCTTTGTCCCCTTTAGCTGAAGAAGATTTAACGCTAAAGCGGACAAGACGCAAAGCGCCACATACGGTATAAAGCATAGCGCCGCCTAAAGCAAGAAGAGCGTAAGGGCCGCTAAACCCCACATCAAGTGAGCGTAAGAAAAGGACAGAAGGAGCGACTCCAAAGGAAACGACATCTGCGATAGAATCAAACATCAAGCCAAATTCACTTTCGGCATGAATAGCTCTAGCAACAGCACCGTCTAATACATCTGCGATCGCAGCGAGTATCAAGATTAAAAGGGATTGTCTAAGCATTTCATATGTATCGATGCCTGTCATGCTTGAATGGAATATGACAAATAAGCCGCAAGCTAAACCAAAAGCTGTTACCGCGTTGGGTAAAATATAGATTCTTCTCATAAGATGATCGTAGCATGGAGTCCTCTTTTAACGCGAGATGCGCTCTTAAGAAAGTTTTTCTGGACAATATCCTATAAACACAATATATAGTGTTATAGTTGCGAAAATGACACAATATGTAGTATGATAACCCTCCATAACCGTCAGGAGAAATATGAAAAAAGTTAAGACTTTGGAACCCACAGAGATCCTCACAGGTGTTACAAAGAGTGTGTTAATATCTGAGAACTGTTCTTTGAACACGGATCTATTAACGGTAGTTAAAAGAAACGGAAGGATCGTTCCGTTCAATAGAGAAAGAATTGAAAAAGCTATCGAATCAGCGTTTCGCGACACAAAAAAAGTGGCAAGACCTTTAGCTCTTCCTGAAGCGATGTCGCAAACAATCGAACGTCTAACAGATAGCGTTATCATCCAAGCAAAAACACTTGGAGAAAAAGGGGTTACCTTAACGGTTGAAGGGATCCAAGATTTAGTTGAAGTTACACTCATGAAAAACGGATTGCATGATGTAGCTAGAGATTACATCATTTATCGCGACCAGCATAAAGCTAAACGTGACCAAAGTCCCGAGAACATCAAAATCTATCGCCATGACAGAAGCACTTTAGTGCGCTTCAATCCAATGAAAATCGGCTTTAGTATTGCAAGAGCTTTCCGTTTGGCAAGAACAATAGAATCAGAAATTCTTCCAGAAGACATCTTAGCGGCAGTTAACGCACTTACACAAAGTGTTGTTGATCGTGCGATTGAAAAACACAACCTAGAAGGTTCGCTACACCTTTCTTGCATTGAAACAATCATCGAAGAAGAATTGATGGGCGGCCGCTTTTTTATGGAAGCTAAAGCTTTTATTCTTCAAAAAGTTGGCAAGCAAGATACAAGATTCAACCCATCTCAAATCCAAAAAGATCAGTCGTTCAAAGTTGTTACAGAAGATGGCAAAGAGCGCGTAATTTCTGAAAGAGAGATCCGCAGCAAAATTGAACACGCAGCGCGCAACTACAAAGAAGAAATCGATGTCCCCTACCTTGTTCAATTGACAGTGAACAACTTCTATAACGGCATCAAAGAAAAAGAAGTTGATACCGCGATGATCATGGCAGCTCGTTCTATGGTAGAAAGAGATCCTGCATATGCCTTCATTACAGCTGGGATTTTACTAGATGTTCTTTATCGTGAAACAATGGAAGTTTCTGCTTTAGATCCTAAGCTTGAAAAAGCGCACCAAGAATACTTCCCTAAATACATCAAAATGGGAATTTCTTATAAAAGGGTCTCCCCTAAGCTTTTAGATTTTGATTTGCCGCGTCTTGCTAAAGCAATGGATCTTCAAAGAGACAATCTGTTCCAATATCTAGGATTGCAGACTCTATATGATCGCTACTTTATCCACGAAGAAGGGCGCCGCTTAGAGACCCCTCAAATCTTTTGGATGAGAGTAGCGATGGGTCTTGCCCTTGAAGAAACTGATAAAAATGAAAGAGCTATCGAGTTCTACAATCTTCTTTCTGAGCATTATTTTACATCAGCGACTCCGACACTATTTAACTCGGGAACAACGCATTCTCAGCTCAGTTCTTGCTATTTATCTACAGTGATGGATGATCTTCACGGCATTTTCAAAATCATTGCAGATGATGCTCAGCTTTCAAAATGGGCAGGCGGTATCGGCAACGACTGGACAAATGTTCGCGCTACTGGTTCTTTGATCAAAGGAACTAACGGTAAAAGCCAGGGTGTGATTCCGTTTTTAAAAGTTGCAAATGATACAGCAGTAGCTGTTAATCAAGGCGGAAAGCGTAAAGGGGCGATGTGCGCTTACTTAGAAACATGGCACCTTGATATTGAAGATTTCTTAGAGCTAAGAAAAAATACAGGTGATGAAAGACGGCGTACGCATGACATGAACACAGCCAACTGGATTCCTGATCTTTTTATGAAAAGAGTTCAGAAAAATGGTTCGTGGACCCTTTTTAGCCCTATTGACACGCCAGATCTTCACGATCTTTACGGTAAAGCTTTTGAAGAAAGATATGCAGAATATGAAAAAATGGCAGCTGAAGGGAGAATCAAAAATTACAAAACTGTTGATGCATTGGGACTTTGGAGAAAAATGCTCAGCATGCTCTTTGAAACAGGCCATCCGTGGATTACCTTCAAAGATCCAAGCAACGTAAGAGGCGCTCAAGATCACGTTGGAGTGATTCACAGCTCAAATCTTTGTACAGAGATTTTGCTCAATACTTCTAAAGAAGAAACAGCTGTTTGCAACCTTGGTTCCATCAACTTATCCAAGCATATTAAAGACAATAAGCTTGATGAAGAGCGTCTTGCTAAAACGATCCGCACAGCGATTCGCATGCTCGATAACGTAGTTGATATCAACTTCTACCCTATCGAAGAGACCAAAAATGCAAACCTTAGACATAGACCTATCGGCATGGGTATTATGGGATTGCAAGATGTGTTCTACAAATTGGGAATTAGCTATGCATCATTAGAAGCAGTGCAGTTTTCAGATGAGAGTATGGAGATGATCTCGTACTACGCAATTTTAGCTTCTTCAGAATTGGCAAAAGAGCGTGGGACTTATGAAAGCTATAAAGGATCAAAATGGGATAGAGGATATCTACCTATTGATACAATTGATCTTTTAGAAAAAGAGCGCGGCGAAGCCATTATGATGGACCGCTCTTCTAAGCTAGACTGGAGCAAAGTACGTGAGCACATCAAAGCGCACGGAATGAGAAACTCCCATACAATGGCTATTGCTCCTACAGCGACAATTGCTAATATCATCGGAGTTGTTGCTTCTATTGAGCCAACATATAAAAACCTATTTGTGAAATCGAATCTCTCGGGAGAATTTACGGTTCCTAATAGCCATCTGATCGAAAAACTTAAAGATCTCGGTATTTGGGATGAGCAAATGCTAGATGACCTTAAGTACTACGACGGATCGATCTTAGAAATAGACAGAATTCCTGAAGAGGTAAAAAGGGTGTTCCTCACCTCTTTTGAAATTGAGCCAGACTGGCTGATCGAATGTGCTTCGCGTCGTCAAAAGTGGATTGATATGGGACAATCTTTGAACTTGTATCTTTCTGAACCAAGTGGAAAAAAGATCCACGAGATGTACATGAATGCCTGGAAAAAAGGGATTAAGACTTGCTACTATCTTCGTTGCTTAGCAGCCACGCAGATCGAAAAGTCTACTACGGATATCAATAAACGCGGTCTACAACCACGCTGGATGAAGAGCTCTTCAGCATCTTCTAGAGTTGTGGTAGAAAGAGAAGAAGCTCCTAAAGCCTGCTCTTTGTTAGACCCAGGTTGTGAAAGTTGTCAATAAGAGGATATATGAAAAAAGAGAAAAGAGTTTCAGTTGATGATAAAAAATTGATCAACTGCACAAAGATCGACGTTAACCAACTCATGCCCATCAAATACCAGTGGGCATGGGAGCACTACCTTAATGGATGTGCAAACCATTGGATGCCTTCTGAAGTTCCAATGGCAAAAGATATTGAGCTTTGGAAATCAAACGAACTTTCTGAAGCTGAAAGACTTTTGATCATGAGAAACCTTGGGTTTTTCTCTACAGCTGAAAGCTTGGTAGGAAACAATATTGTTTTAGCCATTTTTAAGCATGTAACAAACCCAGAAGCTAGACAGTATCTTCTTCGCCAGTCCTTTGAAGAAGCTCTACATACACATACTTTTCACTATATTGTGGAATCTCTTTCTCTCGATCAAGGAGAAGTGTTCAACATGTATAATGAAATTGATGTGATCAGACAAAAAGATGAGTTTGAGATGAAGTTGACGGCTGATGTTGTCAAAGATGGCTTTACAACAGCAACTCATGAAGGCGCTCAAAAATTCTTAGAAAATTTGATCGGCTATTACATCATTATGGAAGGAATTTTCTTCTACAGCGGATTTGCGATGATCTTGTCGCTACATCGTCAAAACAAGATGACAGGTATTGGAGAGCAATTCCAGTACATCTTGCGCGATGAAACCACGCACTTGAACTTTGGTATCGATTTAATCAACTCGATCAAAGAGGAAAATCCTGCCCTTTGGTCTGATGAGTTCCAAGAGCACATTGTTGATTTGATTGATCAAGCGGTTGATTTAGAATACAACTATGCAAAAAGCTGCTTGCCGCAAGGAATCCTTGGGCTTACAGCTCCTATGTTCGAAGATTATGTAAAATATATTGCTAATCGCCGTTTAGAAAGAATTGGTCTTAAACCTCAATATCCTGGGGCAAAAAATCCTTTCCCATGGATGAGTGAAGTGATCGATTTGAATAAAGAGAAAAACTTCTTTGAAACAAGAGTTACTGAGTATCAATCTTCAGGCGCTCTTACTTGGTAGTGATTTCTAGCTAGGCGGTCATTAAGGCCGCCTTTTCTTTGATTTGCAAGTTTATAAAAAATAATTTTAATCTCTTGATAAAGAGCTTAATATGGTATGATTTTGCCCTAAATTATACCTTTTTATTTTTATGACAACATTAAATTCTCAAATAAATCCCATCATTCAGCCCTCTTTAGAGGAGTTAGTCGCGTTTTTTGATCAACCTCACGACTATGAAAATCAAGGCCTTTTGATTCTTGAAGATGGCCGATGCTTAGAAGTAGAACGCTCTAATGCAACAAATCTTGAAACTATTGAAGAGATAGTACATACAATTTTACAAAATCCTCTTCTTAGTTTAGACCATCGCATCGCAATCATTGAAGGAGCCAATCTTCTTTTAGATAGAAACTGGACTATAGCAGAGCCGAGCTTTCCTATTAGGCATAAATTATTTGAAAATACTGCCATATTGCCCTTATCTATCTATGAAAAAACCACGTTATTGAAAAGCTTCAAGGATTGCGATAATACTGACGTGCAACAATTAATTTTTGATCATCCTTCGGTAAAACCTGAGAATATCGAACTGCTTGTTCACTCTTATAGAAATCCCCAATCGATTACAGGGCTATCTTTGCAACAATTCCTTACCCTGCTTTCCACTTCTGATTTTATAGGATTAGAAGAATCTGTTCTTTACGACTTTGCTACCATTTTTTTTGAACATAGATCAAAAAAGCTCTCTAAAAAAGAACTTAAAGATTGGCAAGAGCAAGAATCCTTTTTTAATATGCCCATTTGGCTTAATAACAGTCTGATTCACCACTACAAAAATAAAAAGCTAATCGAATTTCTCCGGTTATATAAAAATTGCACGATATCTAAGGAACTTTTACAAGACTGCTGCTTGCATCCTAAGAGACTAAAAGACATTTCTTTTTCTGATTTTTTGCAGTTTGCCTCTTTGTTCGCTCTTGATCCTATGCTAGACCATTTTACTAAAGCAATAGTTGCGATGATCAAAACGCATATGCAACCCTCTGAAGAGGACATTAAAGCTTTTACCATTCATAAAAGCCTGCCAGCTAAGCTCCATAATAGCCTTGCAGCTTTTGTTTTATATCGCCTTTACCGTGAAGGCCTCCTTTTTCCAGATAATTTTGCGCCCATGTTCATCTTTTCAAATGAAGAGGAAAAAAAAGCTTTAGAAGAACTTTTACCACTTTTTCAAAATCAAGCTGTTACTTTTAGCCAAATGATTAAGGTTCATCAAATCTTTGATCCGAATATTTCGAATCCTTTGATGGACGAAGCCTTAAAAAAATATCAAAGATTGCATCCATGGTCTTATCAAACCTATAGGGAATATGTAGAAAACCTACATCTTTTAGTTAATAGCGAAGAGATCGAGTTTTTATTTTATAAGGAAACTGTGAACCAAATAGGTAAAGGCCGTTCTATTGAGCTTCTTAGTGCTTCTAAAAGATCTAATACAAAAACGTTCCAACTCCTTCTTAGGCGCTATTTAAGATTGATTACAGCAGAAACCGCCCAAGAAGATTTTTATATACTTATGACTCTGCCTAATTTCATAAGAGAAACTGTTAGCTACCTAGATTGCTCAGGACTTACCTTTCTTGAAAGTGATGGTTTAGAGTTTATTGCCGATATTTTTCCTAATGTATCTGAAATTAAGTTGACCTATACAAGGGTAAAAAATCTTCCTGAAGTTTGGGCTAACTCTATGATGTCTATGTGTATAGGCTCAACAAAAATCGATAAAATCCCAGAAAATTACATAAACATTAAATCGATAAGTTCTATCCACAGACTACGCGATTTCTCTTTTCTTAAACATTATACAGTAGCTGAAGCCAAAAAAATTACAAATGATATTCAAGTAATTTCTTTTGCTGATCATCACTTTAATTTATCAAAACCTATTTCACTGGTTCTTGTTAAAGATGGCTACATCTTTATCGAAAATCCTAACTTTAAACAAACAAAACATCAAATTGAGCAAATAGCCCACGAAAAAATACAAAGCGGTAATTATTCTTTAGATTTTCTTATCAAAATCAATGCTTTGTTTTGCAAAGAGTGGGATGTTGAGCCCATGATAGAAGTCTACTTACCGAAAAGCAATACATATACGTCTCTTCCATTATATTTCTTTTGGATCTGCACTCCTCAAGAAAACGAACGAGCAGACCCTTTTGTTTTTGCTGATATAACAGAAGAGATGCTCAATACGATCATCACAAGCTTAGAAACAGCAAGCCAAGACCGTAGCATCGAAGAACTAATCGATATTATTTCTGCATGCCAAGTATTGAAGATCAACAATGAAAATCTTTACCAAATCATTGAGCAGACACTCAACTGGGAAGAATTAAATTTAGAAAAAATTCATAATAACAAAGATGCAATTTGCTCTCTTTCTAAAGCAGCGCAAACTATACTCATTTGTACACTCATAAAAAATGCAGCAAATCCTGTAAGTAAGCAAAGAATTGCGAATGTACTTGATAAAGAGAATTTTTCTATGATTTTTACTATGGCTAACTTGTCTCATCTTTTTGAAGAAGATGAGATGATTACAGAATTGTTCATAGAGATTTATAACAGCTATGAATGGGCTGAAAGTCACATAATTTCTTTCTTTGAGACCATGGATAGCTCTTGGATAGCTTACCCTGTGTGTGATTATTTAATTAAAACAAATTTTAGCTTAGATAAGCTTAGTTTAATATCTAAAAATGCACGTAGTAAAGTTACACATCTACCTCTTTTGGATATCGATGCTATAGACCCACATAAATGGGTAATGCTTAACAGCATTTTCCCAAATCTACAGGTAGAACTGCCCAAAAAGCGAAGAAGAATCACCCATTTGAGCCAATCAGAAGGCTAAGAAATCGAGAGTGCAAGAACCCCTACTTGCACTTTTCTTTTTATAAAATACGTACAAAAATTTGACAGCAAATAAGTTGTGGTTTTATAGTGCAAAAACTTTGTAAATGTTCCATAATGAACTTTATTTTTAGGTTATGCTACTTCAAGAATTCCGCAAAGGCGAAGAATACTCCGGGTTTAAGATAGAAGAAGTAACATTCATAGAAGAGGTAAACCTTATTGTCTATGAAGCTAACCATCTATCTTCTCAGGCAAAAGTTGTTCACATAGCAAGTGAAGAACTAGAAAATCTTTTTGCGATTAGCTTCAAAACGTATCCTAATCACAACAAAGGTGTAGCGCACATACTTGAGCACGTAGCTCTATGCGGCTCAAAACGCTATAAAGTCAAAGATCCATTTTTTTCCATGACGCGCCGCTCTTTAGCGAGCTTTATGAATGCATTAACCGGCAACAATTTTACTGCCTATCCTGCAGCTACAACAAACGAAAAAGACTTTTACAATCTCTTGGATGTCTATATTGATGCAGTCTTTTTTCCTTTACTTGATAAACATAGCTTTCTTCAAGAGGGCTATAGACTCGAGCTTACAAACCCGCAAAATCTTCAATCCCCTCTTTGCGTTAAAGGAATTGTATTCAACGAAATGCGCGGTTCTTTATCAAGAATTCAGTCCCGTTTATGGCAAGATGTTCTAAAAAACATGTTCCCAGATCATCCTAGCGGATTTAACGCGGGCGGCGATCCTTGTGAAATCCTTGATTTGACATATGAAGAGCTCCTTGAATACCACAAGCAATACTACTCTCCTAGTAGAGCGATATTCTTTTTTAACGGTTCATTGCCCTTAAAAAACCACCTAACTTTCATCCATAACACCGTTCTCAAAGATGCAAAAAACTATCCTGAAATATTGGCCGTGCCAAAAGTTCAGCGCTTCTTGCATCCGAAAAAAACGATCTCCTATTATCCTTGCCAAGAAAAAGATTTAACCCAAAAAACCTTTGCAGTATTTGGCTGGCTTACATCAGAAATATCTGACTTAGAAAGCGTTGTAGCTCTTTCCTTACTTGACTCGATATTGATGGATACTGATGCTTCGCTACTTAAAAACACCCTTTTAGCCTCTGATTTATGCACTCAGGCTGATTCTATTCTCGAGACGGAAATTAGAGAAGTTCCCTATTTCATCGTATGCCACGGCTGTAGTAGCGAAAATGTCGCTGAACTTGAAAAAGTGATGTTTGAGCGCCTTCGAGAAATCGTAAAGGAGAAAATCAATCCGCAAATCATTGAAGCTTCAATGTACCAAATGGAGTTTTCTCGACTTGAAATTGATGCTGAAGAAAATCCGTATGGCCTTGAGCTATTTTACAGAACTGTTTTAGCCAAACAACAAGGGGGCTCTGTAGTATCAAATCTCCAGATCCACGATTTATTTGAAAAAATGGCTAAACAATTCGTCAATCCTGATTACTTTTCACAAATCATCGAGAAATTCCTTCTTTCGAATACTCACTACATATGCCATGTTATGGAGCCAGATAGAGATCTTCATGCCAAAGAAGAAAAAGAGATTGAAGATATCATCAAAATAAAAGGAAATACTCTTTCAAAAGAAGATCGAGAAAAGCTACTTGAGGAAATGAAGCAATTTACCTCTTATCAGGCAAAAAAAGAAGAAAACATCGATTGTTTACCAAAGCTTAGCGTCCAAGACATTCCTAAAAATGTGCTTACCTATTTATTGCAAAGAACCTATATCGATCAGCTAAGTGTCCACTCCCATATTTGCCACACAAACAAAATTGTCTATGCTTCACTCTCTTTTGATGTGCCCCAAATTGAAGAAGAAGATCTGCAGTATCTGCAATTTTTTTCCTCGTGCATCACTGAAGTTGGAGTAGGTGATAAAAACTATCTCGATACGCTAGATCATGTACAAGCAACACTTGGTGGAATCCATAGCTCATTGTCTTTAAATATCCACCCCAAAGATCCAAGCTCTGCTTCACCTACTTTTACTCTACATGCTAAAGCCTTAGAAAGAAAAACCGAAGAGATGTTCCATCACATCAAAGATGTGATTTTGACCCCTAATTTTTCTGATCGCGAAAGAATCAAGGAGCTAATCACACAAGAACATGCTGAACTTGAACAAAAGATCAATAGAGGGGCAATATCGTATGCTGTCTACCGCTCTAAAGCGGCATTGTCTTCTTTTAGTCACATTCTAGATCAATGGCACGGCATCCCCTATTTTGTTTTTATTCGCAATCTAGCGATGAATATAGACAAAGTACTAGATCAAGTGATCGAAAGACTCCAAAAAATCCAAAGGATTTTATTTCATCTCAACAGCCCTAACTTGATTCTTTCTTGCGATGAAAAAGCTTTTAAAATGATCGAAGAAAACCGCTGGTTTGGTTTGAATCAGTTTTCGACCACATCTTATGCACCTTGGGTCGATTTTTCTTATGAAAGCAAGATCCAAAGCGGCTCTAAAAAAATGCCGATATCTGTTGCAAGTAACGCTTTAGCATTTGAAGCTGTGCCATTTACACACCACAATTCAGCAGCTTTGAACCTAGCAGCCATTTTATTTGAAAATCTAGTGCTCCACAAAGAAGTAAGAGAAGAAAACGGAGCTTACGGACTAGGAGCCGAATACTCTGCAATTACTGGTCTATTCCATTTTTATTCTGTAAGAGATCCCCATATTTTCTCTACCTATCAATCGTTTAGAAAATCTATAGAGATGATCACAGAAGGAAACTTTACAGAAGAAGATCTAAGTGAAGCCAAATTGAGCTTCTTTCAAGAAGCTGATAGCACAGTGTCTCCTGGCATGAGAGCGACACTTTCTTATGGTTTTGAAAAAAGTGGACTTGATGAAGAAACAAGACAATCGTATCGCGAGAAGATCTTATTCTGCACAAAGCAAGATGTGATTGATGCGTGCAGAGAATCTCTTCTTCCTAAGCTCGATAGCGGTATATGGACTAGTTTTGCCAGCGAATCGCTTCTTGAAAAGGAAAACAAACTATTTGAAAAACATGCCCTCAATCCCTTGCCAATAGAATCTATCTAATATATACTTTAATTCGCTAATTGAAGGAAAAAATATGACGAAAAAATCTATTGCTTATGCATGCCTAAGCCTTATAGCTACTTGCTTTGCAGAGTGTTCTCCATGTGTCGGGAACAAAGATATCGAAGATACAATTTCAGCTCCTTTTATCAAAGTAGCAGAAACGTGCAGCCCTGCTGTAGTGCACATTTACGGGGAAGCTAAATCCCCATCTACATCGCAACAGCGGCAAAAAGGGGTCAATCCTTACGATGAATTCTTTGAGCAATTTTTTGGTGCTCCTCCTCCGCAAAAACGGCCGCAAGGTTCTGTAGGTTCTGGATTTTTTGTTTCAGAAGATGGATATATCCTGACCAATTACCATGTGGTTCAACAAGCGCAAACAATCTATATTTCTCGTGAATCAGATGGTGTAAACATCCCTGCTGAACTCATAGGATTTGATAAAAAATCAGACATAGCCGTCTTAAAAATCGATTCTCAAGGAGAAAAGCTCCCCTACTTGTGCTTTGCTGATTCAGATGCAATTCGTGTGGGTCAATTTGTTGTTGCAATAGGAAGCCCATTTGAATTACGAAATACAGTTACAACAGGGACAGTAAGCGCTACACACCGAAATAAGCTGCAGCTATCTCAAATCGATGATTTCATCCAAATTGATGCAGCGATCAATCCAGGAAATTCTGGTGGTCCGCTACTGAATTTACAATGCCAAGTCATTGGAATGAATACTGCTATTTTTTCACAAAGCGGTGGAAGCATAGGCCTTGGTTTTGCTATTCCTAGCAAAATGTTAAAAATGGTCTACAATCAGATTCGCGAAAAAGGTGTTGTAGAGCGCGGCGTGATGGGAGTTCAGCTACAAGAACTCAATAGCGATCTCGCTTCAGCTTTCAAATTGCCAAGTAAAACAACAGGTGTTGTCATTTCCGATGTAGTAAAAGATTCACCTGCAGATAAAGCAGGTCTTCATCCAGGAGATGTGATTGTTTCTATTGATGGAAAATCGGTATCTTCCCCTGAAGCAGTCATTGCTATTGTTGGTCAAAAAACTGCTGGAGATACGGTTGTTTTAGAAGTTTTACAAGGTGGAAAGAAAAAAAGCTATTCGATTGTGTTAGCAAGTCCAAATGCTGGCATTGGATCTAGCGATCTATCTTTGCAACGCTTTGGTATGCAGGTATCGATCTTAACACCTGAAAAAGCGTATCAGCAAGGTATGCGCATAGATGATACCGGAATGGTTATCACAAGTGTTACACCCAACTCTAAAGCTGCAAAAGCAGGTCTTCGTCAAGGAATGATCATTGTTGTTGTCAACGGCAAGAAAATACGCTCATACGAAGATCTCAACGATGCACTCAAAAACCCTCAAGATAAAGGAAAACATATTTTCCTTGTTAGCTACCAAGGGCGTGCATCATTCCACTATATTGAGGAATAAAAAAAGCCACATTTTTTTAAGAAAATGCGTGGCAAAAAAAAGGCGCTTAAGTAACTAAGCGCCTTTTTCTATCTCTTGAAAACTTGTATTAATTGCAAGCATCTTTAAGAGCTTTACCTGGACGGAAAGTTGGAACTTTCTTAGCAGGAATCTTAATAGCATCACCAGTTTGCGGATTTCTTCCTGTTCTTGCTTTTCTTTTGTTAACTTTGTAAGAACCGAAACCAACAATAGAGATCTCTTTTCCTTTTTTCAAAGAACCAGAAATGACGTTTGTAAAAGCAGTAATAAACTTATAAGAATCTGCTTTTGTGAATCCTGTTGCATCTGACAATTCTTGAACGAGTTCAGTCTTGTTCATTTGATAACCTCCGCATTTGTTTAAAATTTACTATGCTGAACGTAAGCTTAGTCAATCATCTAAATTCTTCTCAAGCTTATTTTAGCACATATCTAACAGTGAATTAATGCATTTTTTCAGTCACTGTAAGAGGTTGCAGAAAATTTGTATTGTAAGAGTAAAATTATCAAAATGTTGCAATCTATCAGCAAAGAAAAAGCACTCACTCTCTATTACGATCTTTATTTATCAATTCTTAATGTTTTTTGTTGCGTATTTCTTATGACTAAATCATACTAGCACGCCAAAAAAAGAAAAAATTCATGTCTTCTATTTCCTCTACCCCCTCTTTCACTCATCTAAATACATCCCCTATTTCTACTGAAGCAAGTACCCTTCCATTTGAAGAAGAGAAACATTCTACCATTACTGACATTGCCTTGAGGGTCCTTCAGACAAATTTCCCTGTAGAGGTGCTCTTCAATCACCGCTTCAATATTTCCGCTTTCATTAAAGATCAAATCATCCTGCAAAAACTTGCAAATCATTTGAAAAATTTGGAGCAAATTAGTCCTGAATCTATTCGAGTTTCACTAGAAAATCTCTCTCTTTTTGAAGAACTTAAGGATCGACTGATCTCAAGCGATATGTTAGAGCTATTTTATCAATTATGCTCTGAAACTCTTGAAGGCAATCATAATTTGGTCAATTTTCACATCTGTTTTAATCAAAGAATTTTCACTGTAAAAAATGCTCTTGTAGCGGCATTAGCACCTCAAAAATTAGTAAAAAATCTAGATGCAAAAAAAGAAAATGAGCTCAAAAGATTAGGAAGAGAGTTTTTTAAAGGCGCACTATATTTGCATCTATCTTTTCAAGATAGTCTTGATGAAGAAAGTTTTAGAACCAATTTATACGATGTTTCAGCAAAACTACTCGGTTTTGTGAATCAAATTGCCACTTCATACCTTCAAGAACACAATAAATCAGTAGTACCAAATTTACTAAACTGGCGCAATCCTACAGGTTATAATTATCATGCGTTTGTATGCTCAAGTATTTTAGAAACTTGCCTTAGCGCACTTGGCTATACTACTTCACTTATGTATAGAACCGATCTAGAGCCTAAAGTAACCTTAGCTATGGAACATTCTATAATTTCTGTGAAATCCCCGTTTGGCAAGCGTTATATTTTAGATCCTTGCTTTAAACAATTTTATGAAGATGTTTCTTTACTAGACCCTCCAAAAGAGCCTTTATTGCTTATCGATGAAGATCTCACTGATAATTATGTAGATGCTAAACTTATCCCTTTATGGAAAAACTCCCTAAATCTATACAGGCAAAAAAATCCATCTTTTATAGGTTTAGCTAGAAAAAAAGATATCGTAATATGCCTTGATCCCGATTTGATTACCTCCAGTCTCTCTAGGCCCAAAAATCATGAAAAGTGGGTCGAAACCTCCTTAAAAAAGATTTGGGATTTGAAAACATATAGAGAATCAGTTTGTAATTCTGTAGCTTATGAAATATTTACAGGTTTAGATCTCTTACATCAAAAAACATACGATGATATCAAAAAAATGCAGATTACGTTGACTAGATATCCTCAGAAAAGTCAGCTAAAAGAAGATTTGAATGCTATGAGATCGTTTAGCAAAAATCATCCTAGATCGATATCTTTGTTTTCTAGATTGGATGATTTTGAGAAATACGCCTATTCCGATATTTTAGATTTTGACCCAAGATTGAACCAACTTGGAGCTGATATTGGGGTGAATGCCTACTTAAATTCGCTATGTAAAATTGTAAATCCTGATCACATCCCTAAAAAACTCGTTTACGGGTGCTCAGGGGCTGATATCACTAGCGTTCTTTTTACAACAGATGCAACTGAGATTACCATGGTTGATAGAACGTACATCACACTACATTCGATGCATAGCGCCCTACATCTTGTTAAGAACGAACCTAGAAGAGCCTTTCATATCCTTCATAAATCCCAATTCATAGACGGTTTCTCAAGGAGCTTTTCTGGCTCAAGTAGCTTTTCTGACATTGATAATCAATTTATGCCTGATCTTCCTTTGCGCTTCTTTTTTATTCTTATGGAAGGTCTTAAAGCTGAAAACATTGAAATTCGTGAAGAACATACAACTATTATTGTCAGTTTTGATTGGAAACACAACAACGAAACAAGATCTAAAAAACGCTTAGTACGATTTATAAAAGCCGATATCACAAAGCCTCAAAATTATCCTATTCAATTGAAAATTATTCTCTCAGAAGGAATCGATATTTTTTATATGAAGGGTGCAACTGCGATACCGAGACTGTTTGACAATTTTATCCCAAAGATTGATCGATCTATCAAAAGTGGCGGCTTCATGATGACAACCGATAAAACCATGTTCATGGAAGATTGTTCTCCTAATGTTGACTATCCAATCATCACAAGCGAAGAGTCTACTCAATTAGAAAACCTTTTAGAATTTGAACCTCATCCTCTTCTTGCGCACCTAGTATTGGATGCAAATAAAACTCCAGATTTACGAGCATATAGAAATACTCCCCCTGATTACACCTACTGGTTGAAAATGATCATTCGAAGAAAAAATTAGATAAAAATTTCTGATTGGATCTAATTAGTTACAATAATTTATTTATCGTTTTTTTATTGATTATTTTCTGATTTTTTTTAATTCTGTTTTGGCAAAAACTAAGAAAGCCAAATGTCTCCTATTTTTGCAACACCGTCTCTATCCAATTCAGCCTTTGTTTGCCCTACTTACGATTCCTCTTTTCAAGAAGATAAAAGATTTACAATCAGCAGTATAGAAGATGTGGCTTTGAAAATACTTCAAGCCAAAATGCCTGTAGAAGTACTTTTGAATTGCCAATTCAATCTTTCCGCTTTCATGAAAGATCAAATTCTTTTACATAAAATTGCAAGCGAACTTCAACATCTAAAAACTATCGACGTTGCTAGTATTAGACAAACCATCGAAAATCTTCCTTTATATCCAGAGCTGCAATCGCGTATCAAAAATTCAGCTCTCTTGGAAACGTTTTACGAAATCGCCTTTGAGGCATTAAATGAAAGTTATCAAAAAGCTAATTTTGCTCTTTTTTTTCAAGAGAGGATTTTTACCTTAAAAAACGCTCTGATCGCTATCAAAAATCCTGAAAAGCTCCTTCCAAAAAACACAAAACAAAAAAAAGAGGATATCATCCTTCATGGCAAAGAGTTCATCAAAGCGGCCCTAAATCTCTACTTAGCCTCTCATAGCTACAGTGACGAGGAAAGCTTTAGGCAAAATCTTTATG
This sequence comes from Chlamydiota bacterium, assembly GCA_016866575.1. Taxonomy (GTDB): domain Bacteria; phylum Chlamydiota; class Chlamydiia; order Chlamydiales; family VGMA01; genus VGMA01. The sequence goes on along the minus strand of VGMA01000005.1, from coordinate 1,730 downwards.
ATTTGACAGTAAGACTGCTCGATTTTGTCTCAAAAGTCGCTAAGATGTATCTTAAAGAGCATAAAATGGAAATTACTAATGATCTTCTCAATTGGCGAAACCCCGCAGGATACAATTACCAATCTCATGTAAGTGCGCCCATTTTAGAAGCTTTGCTCAGCATGATCGGTTTTACTACAGAGCTTCTTCATAGAAAAGATTTAGAACCAAAAGTCACATTAGCCATAGAACACTCGATCGTATGTGTCAAATCCCCTTTTGGTAAAAGCTATGTTGTAGATCCTTGCTACAGACAATTTCATGAGGATATCTCCTTATTTCCCCTGCCAACTGAGCCTTTGTTGATCATGGAAAAAGGTGATCTTGATGAATATCTAGACACTGTTATGATGCCCTTATGGAAAAAATCGGCACAGCTAATCTTAGATGATGATCTTGAAGCAATTGAAGAGGCCTTTACAAAAGATAAAATTCTTTGCCTAAAACCTCAAATCATTGCTGTTTGCCATACTAAACCTACTGATCCTGAAAGCTGGGTACGAAATTCATTAAAAAAATTATGGGATGAAGCTACCTATCGAAGAGTTCTTTGCAATGAAGTAGCAGAGGAAATTTTTCGTGGGATCGATGCAAAGTTTCATGCGACATATGATGCTATCAAAAATCTAGAAATCACTTTAGTCAACTACCCATTAGAGAGTGAAATCACGAGCGATCTAGACTTTATGCCACTTGCTAAAAAAAATCACCCTAAATCCATCTCTTTAATAGCAAGACTCAATTATTCAAAAAAATATGAATACATCCATCTTCTAGATTGTGACGAAGGATTGAAAAACGTGGGTGTAGATGTGGGCGTCAATGCCTATTTTCGCTCTTTATGCAATATTGTGAATCAAGAACATCAACCAAAACAGGTGCTTTATGGCTGCTCAGGTGCTGATATAGCGAGTGTTCTTTTAGCAACCGATGCAACCGAAATCACCATGGTTGATGTCACAGATATTACCATCGATTCCATGAAAGAAGCTTGGAATGATTGCCTTCACAATTTTAAAGAAGTTGTTTCTAGGCTTCAAGAGAGCTCATTTATCCCTGTTTTTTCAAATAGAATGGGAGGATCAAGCATATTAAGCCCTGATTTTACTCAATTCATGCCCGATTTGGCTTTACGCTTCTTTTTTGTATTAATTCGAGGGTTAAGAGCTGACAACATCTCAATCGATGAAGAAGATGGTGCGATCAAAGTAAGTTTTGATTGGTCCTACAATAAATTACGATTTGCCGAAAAAAGAGTCGTTCAATTTATCAAAGCCGATATCACAAAACCTGATGAATATCCTGATAGATTAAAATCTATTCTGGAAAACGGAATCGATATTTTTTTCATGAAAGGCGCTACGATTACACCAAGACATTATGACAAATTCATTCCTGATATTGACAAATCCATAAAAGATCATGGTTTTATGATGACAACAGATAAAACAATGTTCATGGAAGATTTTGCCCCTAATGTCGATTATCCTGTGATTGAAACTGAAGATTCGATACAACTACAAACCCTTTTGGAACAAGACCATCATCCTCTAGCACCACACCCCGCTTTAGAAATGTATAAAGGTCTTAGGTTAAGACAATGTAGAATAACTCCAGCTGATTACACCTATTGGACAAAAATGGTTGTACGACAAAAAACAAAAAATCGTCTTTAAAGCTTTACTAAGGTT